>CAVUMJ010000139.1:0-9186 GCA_963741375.1 uncultured Pseudomonadota bacterium | reverse complement strand
GGTCAGCGACGGGATCGTGACGCCAGCGCGGAAAGGGATTTTCCTCGTATTGACGGCGCACCTGTGCTGAAATATCTCCGCTGATCGGCGTCAGGCTGTCAATTTCAGCAGCCAGCACACGTTCTTCCAAACTGGCGTGCCATTCCTGCACCAACGGCTGTAAAAATGACTTCCAATTTGTATGGGCAAAAAGATGTTCGGAATCCGGCAATTCCAGACCGGATCGGTACAAAGCAAAACAGGCCAAGGTCGTCTGCCAAACCGGATCTAATGGCGCATGGCGTCCGGAAGCCAATTCCAACTGCAGCCTATCGGCCAGAGCGGTTTCCTCGTCATCTTCCGGCAGCGCATAATCTGTCAGCCAGATATAATGAGCTAGCGCGCCGATAAACTCTAACTCTATCCTGCCGGGCCTGATAGCTGTTTTGCTCTGCAAGCCGTAATTGATTATCAAAAGTTTCCGCACTCTGCGAAAAAAAAGTTCAAATTCCGGTAACGGAATCAGTGTACGGCGTAAAAGCAGCAACAATAAAGGCGTTTGCATTAGCGTCCGCAACCGGCCTTGGCTTAAGGCTTTAAGCGCCTGCTGTTCTCCAGCGGACAGTATTGTTTCAAAGGCCCGGGCGAACTCCTGGTTTTTAAGTAGGGTCTGGGCCACTGTGACAGCATATTCGCCGATGTCGGACTGCTCCAATACGCTATGCAATACGCGTTGAAATTCTGCCGAATCCGGCGCTTCGGCCATTTCGGCCTTTAATATCAGTAAAAAATTGCCGCGCGCTTCGGCGTCGTTGGGATATAAGGAGAGTAGTTTCGTTTGATAAGCCAGCGCTTCTGTCACTGCGCCGCTTTTATATAAAGCAAAGGCATAGGCCGCAAGCGCATTCCGATAGTATGTCCATTGCCGGGCTTTACGGGAATCGTTGCCGACAATTTGCCGCAATCCAATAGTCGCTGCTTCAAAACGGAGTTGACGCATTGCCAGCATACTTTCGCTTAAACACCGGTTCCACTCTGCTTGGCGTTGGACTTCGTTCATGCAAACCCTCTTGGCTCTAACTGGCGCAAACAACGCTAGCAGACATTCTCTGCTGGAAATTATCCGAACTAATCCTCTGCAGTATCATGAACTCATGACAGGAAAGTCGACATCCTTGTCGTCTCAATCTCCTTTATCCATTTCATATCCCTATCATCCTTTGCCGGATTTCTGTTGATGCTTGGTGAAAACGTATTTTTTCAGCCCTATGGATATTCCTTAAAACTTAAAGATCCGTTGCGGCGCTTGGAAATGCCTAGCATGGATAAACAGGCGCTAACAAAAAGCCAGAAAGTCCCTGGTATCGGTACAGCAGAAGCGGGACCGGCGGCGGCGCTGACGTATATTTGCGGGTGGGCGCCGGGTTTAGTAAGTTGATTGATCAGATAAGTGACGTTGTTATCCGCAGCAGAACCGAACAGAGAGACGATTCCGCCGCTGGCGACGGTATTAAATAGCGTGCTGTTTTGCCCCAAATCCCAGAAGCGCGGATCGCAGACATTATTGCTGCAACTGGTTGTGCCGTTAAAACTACCGCCGGTATAGTCATAAGTGCCTAACACCTGATCGCCGGTCAACAGATTGTTATAAGCGCCTCCGGTACCGAAGACGGAATTCCAGTTGAGATTGGAGTTAGCCAGGCCGGAAGGTCCGGCGGTCGCTTCGTTAAACCAATTGTTGTCGGCCAATAAAGAGAGATTAAAATTGCCGGCGGCAGGAACGTTGAACTGGCTATTGTTGGCGGGAACACCCAAAATATCAAAATTGGTATAAAACTCAACCTGCACGTCGGTGACATGCCAGTTGCCTACGCCGTATTGCGCATCGAATTGGGTTTTAAGGCTTGAGGTATCATAGGCAATTAGAGTGTCCATGGTTCTGGCGTAGTTTATGCCTTGTTGCGGGTCAGGTAAATTGGCTGAGATCATCATAGCCCCGTAGCTGGACATGTCCGAGTTAGCGTAGGTCGGGTCGCTGGAAAGAAAGGTGTCCGAAACTGCGTCCATGCTTAAGGTGGTATCCGCCATAACCGCTTCGGCCTGACTTAATAATATGGCGGCAACGGCTCCGGCTATGGCCGAACGCTTGAATTGTACTGTTTGCATAAACTATCCTATAACTTTGAAGAAATTCCGCCAGGGCGGCTTGTTAAATACGTATTACTTTGTTTAAAACCTTTAATCCAAACCACAAATCGGTTTGAAAAATTAGTAGATTGTTTTAGTACTTATCTCCAATACCTAGAGGCAATCCGGCCAACTCTGTATGAGTCCCGTGACTTTCCGACCCAGCCTTACAACCGGTGTGGCGATTTGTTTCCTGATTGGTTTTAACTTAAGAACATCCTTGTTAGCATCCTTGCTTGCTCAGATTGTTTGGCATAACCACTTCCCCTGAGCGATGAGCGTTAAAACAATTTCATTATTCCATTTTGTTATAACGCGTCGGAGCTAACCATAATATACAAAAGTACATTACGTCAATACGTTATGTTTTTGGAAATATATACATTTTGTGGAAGATGGAATTGAATACCCAAACATGGTTGCTTGAGTACAAATATTTTTCTGTTACAAATATATGAATACCAATTAGCTACATTTAATATACGTTGCTAAATACTGTATTTTATTTGTTGATTAGTACATTATTAGGAAATAATCATTTTGTATTTTGTTGATAATCGGTTTGTAAAGATACAACGACAATGGCTTACACCCAAGTGGTGGATCTTCCAAGAATCCGTTCATTTTTCGATAGGCTTTCGACTTGTATGGGCAGATATTTGCGCCTGCAATATCCGCATACCCTTATACGCCGGAGCAACTGTTTGCCTTTAAAAACCTGGTAGCCTACATAATGTTGGTGGATAAGCCCTACAACCTGGAAAATTTACAAATTTGCATTGAAAAACTGGCAAGCTTGTTGCCGAATCACCCTGAATTAACCCAGCTATTTACCGATGTCATCCCGGTATTGCTGGAACTGCGCGGTGTAGACGAACCAGAGCTGCCGAAGTTAAAAAATCTGGAGGAATTAAACATGATATTTGCCAAATTATTGAAAAAAAGCCGTAAAGAAGCCTTAATTGAAGGTATAGAGCAAGGCAGTGAAAAAGGCCTTGAACAAGGCTTTGAAAAAGGCATTGAAAAGGGCCGTAAAGAAGGTGAAATCTTAGTACTGCAACGCCAGTTAACCCGTAAATTCGGTACATTGCCGGATTATTTGACAGGCAAAATTGCACATGCCTCGCAGCAAGAATTAGAAAGCTGGCTGGACAAAGTAATTGATGCCGACAATTTGGATGGCATTTTTCAATAATTCAATCTGACTTGGCTGACTACGCCGAAAATTAATTCCGATAAAATCGAATGTTGAATGAGGGAATTCGACCCGTTGCGGTCATTGGTTTATAAATCCGAATGACGGCTTTAGTGCGTATTTCTATCAAATTGTAGGGTGGGCAATGCTTTTCTGCCCACCATTCGAAGGCAACAGCTTTAAATCCTCGTGGGCACAAAAAGCGTGCCCACCCTACCGGGCTGCGCCTGTCATTGTCCGATTTGCCTAGCCGGTCGCGGCGGATTAAGTGTTGTCCCATGTCCAAGGCGGCTTCGCAAGCCCGCTGGATATTCAATATCGCCGCATCCTGACGGCTAGAGTTGGCGGCAAATCGGTTCGGGTCTGCCTGATATTCCTCACGGGCTCTGGCTACGCAGCGTTCTATGGCCGCGGCTTTATTGATTAACACATCATCCGCCATAAATGCTGCCTCTGCTTTGAATATCATTCAGCAAACCGGCGCGGGCAGCATCCAGCGCGGTTTTTTCACTCAAAATAAAACACTCAAACAAACCGGCCTGGGGTTGGTTTGCCCATAAGCAGCGGCCTGTTTGCAGTATCTGAAATTGCATGACAGTCGACGCCGCGCGCATATCCAGCAAATCCACCGGACAACCGGCGATATCCGCAAGTTCTCCGGATAAATCCCACAATTGCAGCGGTTCCGCATATCCAGTCACCAGCAAGGCCAAATCAAGATCGCTGTTGGCGTCAGCGTTTCCGCTAATACGGCTGCCGTAAGCGTAGACAGCTAGAGACTGAGGAAATGCGCGCAGAATGGCCGCAAGCAAAAGCTCGGTATTGGCGAGTGGTGCGATGCGGGTTTCCGGTGGGATTTGATTGGTTTGGCTGGACATGATTATTGGCTATGTTTCATTGTTAATCAATCCATTTTTGGGTTGCTTCTTTAAGAGAGGTTTCCTGCTGCTTCGTTGCTATTAGCGAATATAACACTTATTCCGGAACAGTAAAAAAGTTTTAAATGCGGTCTGCCGCGAATGGTCTTTCTAAAGGAAATACACTTTATAAAACGGTGTGGGTTGTGTTTGCCGCCACATTTTTGCGCTATTGCTCCAACCTAGCATTGATGTTAATGTTTGTAAAAAACATATAATCCAATGATACCCCCCTTGTTATATAAACGGGAAAAACGGCAGCAAAAACCGGAAGCGGCCATTTAAGTTGGTCTGAAAGTTCAATTGAAGCAGAGGCAACAGAAGAAAAATATGGAAACGCCATTGCAAACTAACGCTCTCAAAAATAGCGAATGCTCTCTACCAACGGAAACAGAACTTGTCGCCTTGGGACAGAGTGGTCCTTTAATACGTTATGCGTGTGAAAATATCCCTAATCTTGATCCTGATTTGTCATTGGCCCTTGCAGAAGCGGTGGAAGCTCAAAAACTGAATCAGTGGTCACCCCGGACTTCGCAACGTTTTTGGGGAGCGTTCAACATTCTTTGCGAGAAGATAAAACCAGTCACAATGGATTGTTTGACGGCTCATCACAAAAACATTCCAACGCGGCGGTTGTTTAGATTCTGGGAAAAGCCAATAAAAGAGTCATTGGGAGAACAAAATTCCCGGACTTATTTGAATTGCCTAATTTTTCTGTTAATCCTGATTGTACCGTTTCAGTTGCTTGTCTGGGTATATTCCAACCTTTCAAAAGATCTGGACCAAAAGTCAAATGCGCTAAGTATTGCTTCATCAGAATTGTCAGTGAAATGTCAGACACTGGATAAGCATCAGCTGAGCGCAAACGATGGGAAAACCCAATACGTGTGGACGCCGGAAACCACGGCAGAATATGATTCCGTATTAGTTGCTGAAAATGATCTACTTGAACAATCATCGAAGCTATCAGAATCTACCCAGCTTCTGAATCAATGGTTGTTCAAGAGAGCCAATGCTATGGCAATTGCCGGCGATGCAGATCAAAATGATTGGTTCAAGAAATGTATAAACATTATCGATACTGCAAATGCAAGTAAACAGGGCGAAACCAAGGCTATCGAACAAGCGAATTTATACAGCTCAATTCTTTTGCAATTTCTGCTGCCGATACTGCTTGGGTTGATCGGCGCTCTTGCTTATGTGCTTCGTAATACTTCTGATCAGATTAAAAACACCACCTTTTCGACAACATCACCCATCAGGAATTGGGTGCGCGTCATGCTGGGCGCTTTGATGGGTGTTGTAATAGGCCTATTCGGCGAGCTTTCAAGCCAAATAAGCCTTCCACCTCTTGCAATGGCGTTCTTGGCTGGATACGGTGTTGAGGCTGTTTTCTCGGTCTTCGACGGATTTATAGATAAACTGCGGCCCTCAAATAAATCAGTAAAGTAGCCGGATAGGAGGTCACGCAGTTTTATAAATCCCTTATTGAGGGCGTCAACTTATTTGACTCGGCGCCGAATAACAGCTCCCAGGAAACCAAGGCCGGCAAGCATGAAGGAAAAACCGGCCGGCAGTGGAACTGCAGACGCTGTGATGGTTTGTGGATAGCTAACCGTAGTCAGGCCGTTGTTTTCAATTGCGCCGACAAACGACAGATTACCGCCGGAACTAGAGTTATACTGGTTAAAGCTGGAGATATTGTTCACCAGCGTATTTAAACTGACGCCATTCGTACTGAAAACATCAGTGGGAAAACCATAATTCAGCAAAGCCAGATAAAGATTAGTCACCACCCAGCCATTGACTTGGTTATTACCCACGAAAGCGTTACCCGGCAAGCTTGCCGGCGCACCACCGATAGCAATAATCTGGCTGGTATAAACTGAATCGCCAATCGGCAGACTGCTGGAATAAGGATTGGAAGCATAAGTGTTTTGGTTGTCGTACAACACCAGACTGCCGATATCTTCAACCATTTGATAACCGCCGGTATTCAAAGTCAGAACGGCATTGGCGTTACTGTAAACCACCTCGGTGACATTGTTTGCAGTATAAGCTGTCCCGGCCAGACTGGAATCAAAGGATAGCGTAACGGTAAACGGATCTCCGACCAGGCCGAAGAAAGTATTGCTGTCTGTACCGGAAAGGGTGATGGTTTCTTGCACGGCGGCAGCCGAATGCGCGGCGGTCAAAAAAAGGACTGAGCAAATGACGGATAATGATTTTTTCATACGATTCATAAACGTGGCCAAATTGGGGGAAATTAAATTTTAAAATGCTGAAAGTGCGCCGGGAACTCTAAAAAAGTAGTCGTCTTTAAAGCAAACAATTGAAGTCTGCGTAAAAATACTAATCCGGACTTTAAAATTACCGAAAGCACTGATATCAACCAACTTATTTACGCAAATTAGATGCCAGCTGATAACTTATTAATAAAGCAACGTTAATGAATTCAAACAAAACTCAAAACCATACCAAAATTGCATAGACTGCAAAAATTATCAGTAAAAATGATAAGAATATTCATCTAACCCAAAAACGCGCCTTATTTGGATACCTTTTTCGTAAGGAAACTTGACTGCTTAGGACGCCGCTTGCGCAATCTGATTTTTGGATTTTCTGAACGCACCAAAAAAACCGACAACACCACTTAGAAACAGCCAGGAGGCAGCTGGTAATGGCACTGCTGCGACAGCGGTATTGGTCAGGGTAAATGCATAATATCCCGGTATGGTTAAAAACGAAGCTCGTCCCACATTAAAATCAATTGAGACGCCGTTACCTGTTGCTGACCCTGCCCAGTAAAAAGGATTGCTGGTATAGTTGTTAACGACTGAAAGCACATATAAATTTGAACTGGTCAAGGTAATGGATGTCGGTAAATCAAGCGTGTAAGAATACAAACCAGGGCTAACCAGGGTTTGATGAACTTGCGACGAAGTATATGCTCCGGAAGTGGGCATCAATTCGGTGGCAACGTTTGACTTTGAATAACTACCGCTTGTACCGACATTTACCAGGCCGCAGGAAGCACAGTTTGCAGTAGTAGAATGAAGGTCAACCGCAAAATTGATATCTGCTTGGCTACCGTACCAGGTAATTTCGTTAAATGTAGTATTGGCGCTAACCGAAAAACTGGTCCAAACCTGTTGGTCGGCATCTGAATTACCGTTAAACCCTGGGTCTGTAGCCAGATTGATATAGTCTGAATTGTATGAACCGGCTCCAGGTGCTTGAGTGTAAACCACCGAGGCATAGGTATTGGACATGGTGAGCAATAAGATTGCGAGGGCGATTTTTTGTTTCATGTTAGTCTGCTAATTTAATAAAGTGAGTTCAGTTTTATCGGCAATTGCCTTGATTAAAGGCGAGATGTTACCGGAAAATCATTAAGCACTTATTGCGCCAAAATTTAACTAATTGATTATTAAAAAGATTTGTATTTTGAAATCACAAAGTCATACCAAAATTGCAGGATTAACAAAAATTGTATGAAAAAGCTTTTCTCTTTATGCTTTTTTAATAAGAAATTGGTGGTTATTCAATTGCTCTTAAGGGAGTCGGCTGCCGGCATGGGCTTTGATTTTCCCGAAAGCGGGAACAGCCGCAACGATTAGAATCGTAAAACTCTTTACAGAAAGTGGAGGACCAAGGGTTTGATCCTTGGCCTTCCGTTGTTTGAGTCTACTGAAAACTGCATTTTTTTGCTTGTCACATCTCCCTACTCAAGCGAAAGCCCCGCCCTCAAGTTCAAAAAAGCAAAATTGTCTTGAAACCATAATATACTGATAGTAGTATATATGCATAGTAGGATATCAAAAGCGTGGAATTAGATTACTTTTACACATGTTTTTGCGATTAGTTACGCTTGCAGACATTGAAAGTCTTGAAGGCTTACCCGCTTTTAGTGCGCCATTTGCAAGAGATTCCGGATGGAACGCAGGTTAAAACATCCAAGCAATGGCAATAATTGAAAACAAATTTAGCAATTTTTAAATCATTACAACCATATTTCTTTAGTTAAAATTTACTATTCATTATGAATATCCTATTTCTATGTACCGGCAATTCTTGCCGATCACTTATTGGCGAAGCTACTTTCAATCATCTTGCTCCGGAAGGTTGGCGTGCTCTGAGCGCCGGCAGCAAACCGTTAGGTAGCTTAAACGCTGGAGCTGTGGCTTTACTTAAGGAAAAAGGCATATCGACTGAGGGTTGTTTCAGTAAATCCTGGAACGATCTGCCTTTGACGCCGGATATCGTCATTAGCGATATCGTTGGTGCATTGTTGTGCGTACCTGACTAGAGTTAGTATTGCTATTTCTGAAATAGTGCTTTTTCCCGGAGACCCATCTCACTCGTTACGCCTGAAACGTTTTTCGGACAGATCTTTGGGATTTCGCCGCTGCACGTTCGCGGGACACCAGCCGGCTCTCTTCCATTCTCTTCAAGTTCTTCATGTCCTCCACCGTGCTCTTACGCCTGCGGGTTGCAGATCGATGGACGATGAGATTTTTACAGCCCAGGCGCTGGATGTTCTTGGGCATTTGTGAGGTCGCTCTCTAAGTCATTGGATACTCTGTTCATTTGTCGGCTTCCTAACATATTATACAATCGCGACGATGACTGCGCATGTTGCTGTTATTGCAATCCTTTCTGGTGAGGAGGCGAAGTGACGATTGAAGCATCATTATAAAAAACATTTGTTGCCGTAGGCGAGAGAAAAACTCAAGTTTTATTGGAAAAGGAAAAAGGCTTCAAATCTTTTTGCAATGTTTTTCATATCTGGAAATGATTTGCAAATTTTATTGAAATGTATTAACTAACCGCAATCAATTGCGCCGGGGTTATGAAAAAAGAATGTTTCGTATCTTGAAAAAGTTGAAGGATAAAAAAAGTAGATAA
>CAVUMJ010000138.1:0-12042 GCA_963741375.1 uncultured Pseudomonadota bacterium | reverse complement strand
TCGGAGGTTGAAGGTTTTCTGGACTTAAATTTCAGCTACCGGTTCGGCCCGGCAATGGCAGACAGCATACACGCCTGTTTAAAATCCCAGGAAGGAACCATACTGGCGGAAACCTTTGCCTTCCCCACCGGCCCAGCCAGTATACCCAATGACAAACTTGGCTTGAGCGCCAAAGCCTCCTTGTTGCCGGACGGCAACGCCGAGGTTCAAATCAGCACGGAAAAATTAGCAATAGCCGTACACTTTGACGTTGAAGGTTTTATACCGGAGGACAACTATTTTAATCTTGCCCCCAAACAAAATAAAACCGTATTGTTGCGCAACACCCAGTCTAAACCCAAGAGCTTATATGCCAGTCTGAATGCCATCAACGCTACCGACTCTGTTTCACTTTCCGTGTCGCTCAGTTAATTTTCTGCCGCCTTGACCAGCTAATACTCCCTAAAAACTCAGTTTAATTCATAAAGGTAGGGTTTTCTTCAAAAAGCTCATTCCTTCTTCCCAGTCTTTCGCCATGTTTTGAAAGCTTTCTTGTAAATCCAGAGCGCGATTACTGTTAACTGCACGGGCAACCTTTAAGATCAAGGCTTTATTATCCGATGATATTTTTTTAAAGCTTTCGATTGCAGGCGAGAAATCATTGACACCGCCATCGGTTAACCATTGCAAATAGGCAGCAGCCAACTCGAAAGCCGCACCTAATTGCCGGGTATTATTAAAAGCCCAGAGATGATAATAGGCAATTCCCTTCTCCTGCATCAAAGGCAAATCGCGGCTAAAACGTTCAGCGTATATCAATACCGGGTTGGAGTTGGGTATTAATTGCAAATATCTGCGTAATAACTGAGTCGACTTTTCTAAAAGTTGCTCAGTAGAGCCCGGTTCGAGCCTGTTGAGGTGTATCAGTTCTGCGTAAGGCACCAGATAATCCGCAGAGGATTCAACGCCGATTTTGAAAATTTGCCGAAAATCTTCATCCTGCAATTGATGCAGCGAAGCGTTATGAAAATAGGTCAGCCGTTGCCGATCCGGATCGAATTTAACGATGATAATAGTGGTTTTAGTGTGCTGCTTACGATAATCAGTACCGAAGGTATCCGGCAACCAAAAGGCATCGGCTTCCACACTGATAGCCCGCTGATTAGGCAAATGCTCGATACAATGTTCCGAAAGAGTACGCCAGAAACACATCTCCTGAACGTTGACACCATATAAATCGCGCATTTCCTGAAGCTGTGGCTTAAAGAACGTCCACTGATCGCCGCAAAAATCTACCGCCAGAGTAAATGGCAGCATGGCCAATGGCTCCATGCCTAGCGCATGAATCAACTCTATATAGACATCAATATAACAATTTTTCTCAACCCAAGCATATTTGTCTGTATGTAAAGCGTGGGTAATATAATTCTCGACTGATTGACCAGGTAACACATCATAAGGATACATGCCATTCACCTTGGAATTAAAACCACAGTAATTTGCGGACTTCAGACGGCCAATTAGCCGGCTCAAAGCCGTGTGTTTTAATCAGCGCCATGGTAATCCGTTCCATCCCTATACCCAGGCATGCCGTGTGGGCCGGCTGACCATCATCCGTAAAAATCTCAAAAGACTTGCCAAAATGATCCTGATGGTAATTAAATGAGCAGATCGCCGTGGGATTTTCTTCCGAAATGACCGGCACCAGAATTTCGAATTTAAGTTTTTGCTCTTCCTGACTGATAGAACGCATTTTACCGCCACGACCGAAAAACGGATCGGAAGCAACATCAGAATGCGCGGGAAGCTGCAGCTTATGCAAAAAATCCAGGCCTCTTTGCAGCCATTGATCGCGCCAGGGCACAACTTGTTCGGGAGTGCCTACCCTTATGTATTCGAGTTGGCGAAAGGATTGCAGACGAGTTGGCTCTTCCGATGGTTCATGACGAAAAACCCAGTTCACCACATGGATCAGTTTACCATTAGGTGGTAACTTGCCCGTCAAGGTGGGATAGACTGGGTAACAGGCGGCTGGAGTTAATACAACCTGAGTTTGATCCAGATGGGTTCCCCAGGGTTCACCCTTATTAACAGATTCCGCCAGTTGCAAAGCCTGTCTGTCATTGCCGAAAAAACTATGTATAGAGCCACAAAGATGCGGAAAGGTTTCCAAATAATGAACCTTTTCCAGAATTTTTCTATCCATGACTGGCGGAAAATAGCACTCTTCCGCTTCATCATCCTTTGCAATATCTTTGACTACACGGTGAATGCGGCTAACGATGTCTTCAAATTGCCCGCTTCTGCCAAAGGTTCCAAGAACTGCAGTCGGTATAATAAAACCATGTTCAACCATACCTTCAAAAAATGCTTTCGGATCATACGGATTAGTCATGCATTAGATCTCCTTATTACTAAAATTAGTTAGTAAAATTTTAATTATCGTCTTTTGAAACTAGTAACAAAGTAGCGCTTTTTCCAGCTACCCGTTCATTTGAAATCATTAGCGAAGCCGACAGCACATCGCGATAATGACGGCCAAGACTATACGTACCGTCATTTTTATAACCTTGAATGCCGACTATTTGCAGAGTTTTATGCACAATTTGCGGCGCCTGATCCGATGCGCCGATTTTTAGATTGTTCATTTTCAGCGCCCAACGCATATCGTGGAGTTGAGAAACAGTGTCGGGTTGAGCATTAATTTCGTCAAATTCAGTAGCCAGCATTTGCCAGTTGTGCTTCATGGATTGCAGTTGCACCGACACTTCAGCCAACCGGTTGGCAATGGGTGGAACATTTCCAGGGGTTTTGCGGGCCAAAATACGCACATAGGCAGCAGCTTTTTGCACAGCATCGTTAGCAATACCCCACCATAAAGACGCCCAAAGGATATGAGAGTACGGCACCATGGTTTCCGATGCAATATCGGCAAAATCTACCGGCAATACTTGATTCTCCAAACCTTGGGACTCCAAATTGAATCCGGGGCTACAAGTGCCGCGCATACCCAAAGTATCCCATGTAGTAGTTTGGGTGAGAGCAAAATCGGACTTTTGCACCAACACCATTAATTGATCATTGTTTGACGCCTGATTATTACGGCGGCAAGTAACCAGTATGGCATCGCTATGTGCGCAATAAGAGCCGGTAGTGGCGGCTTTATTAAGAATAAATCGGCCATTTTCGCGTTCCAGAGCGCAAATACTGGAACGCGTATCGCCGGAAGTACCGACTTCCGAGGTAATTGAAGCCAACACATGTTGCTTTTCAACTATTTCTTTTAGATACGATAAAAAAAACTGTTGGTTTTGATGGTGTCTGGCAATACAGGCTACCTGAATATAGTGCATTGCCAAAACCATACCGCTAGACCCGCATGCCGCGGACAAGGCGGCGCATATTTGTCCTAATTGCCGCATATTGCAACCTGCCCCACCATACTCTTTGGGAACCGGAGCGGAGAGGGCCTGAACTTTTTGCAAAGCTGTTATGGTTTCTATAGGAAAACGAGCTTTACTATCTACATCCGGTGCATATATTGATGCAACTTCCTGAGCAATTTTACGTACTTGTTTATAAAGTTCTTCAAACTCTAGAGTGGAATGAGTCATTTTTTGGTTCTCATTTTGGTAAAAGTGAGTTGCCTTATTTTTGGCTTCAATAATGGAATAGTCGAGTTCATCCTTGACCCTAGTTTAAATGAATAAACTCTAACAGAACATACATTTTAATAGACCAGAAAGTTAATAGACCGGAAAGCTTTATGCAAACAAGCTGTCCAAAATCACAAGTAACAGAAATGATGTGAAAATTTAGTTTGGTTCCGCTAATCATCAATTAGATATATTAAAAATAGTCGAATATCCGCTATTATCAACCCCTGAAATAATGCAGTCTATTATCATATCATTACCAGCTATTTTTTTTAGAAATTCAGAACATCCGTATTGATTTGCATCAAAATATTAGCCTGTAAGTTTGCCATTTCCGGATTTAGACAAAAGAGATGTTTAAATTCTGTCTCTCAATGATTCAACCAATCGAATCAGAATGCTTAAAGCCGTCAAATTTAGCTAGTTTACAAGCTTATTCGGAGAATTTATCCACCAAACCTGACAGGCAAAACTTGAGCCCAACTCCCGGATACAGTATAGTTGCAAGCATGAACAGCCTTTCTTTGTATTCTGCTACCAGCTTGTCTGACAATATCCTTTTATTGCCGGATTACTCGTTACGACTGCTGCCCTGATGGGCGCTCATACTATTCTTCATTTAATTAAAACTGAATTTGTTGTTTTCTCGGCCTTGCCGAATGTTTCATGAACGGAGAAATCATGAAAGAAAAATTGATTATCTTTGATACAACCTTACGTGACGGCGAACAAAGTCCGGGCGCATCAATGACTCGTGATGAAAAAATTCGAATCGCACGAGCCCTGGAAAGATTGAAAGTTGACGTAATTGAAGCGGGCTTTCCAATTGCTAGTCAGGGAGATTTTGACGCCGTACAAGCGGTGGCCGGCGTGATTAAAGACAGCACCGTCTGCGGACTGGCTAGAGCTTTGGATAAAGACATCGATAGAGCCGGGGAAGCGTTAAAAAAAGCAAAAAGTGCGCGTATTCATACGTTTATCGCCACGTCTCCGATTCATATGCAAAACAAGCTGAATTTGAAACCTGATGAAGTCATTGAATATGCAGTTCGCGCCGTAAAACGAGCTCGACAATACACTGATAACGTGGAGTTTTCTCCAGAAGATGCCGGCCGCTCCGAAGAAGATTTTCTATGCAGAATTTTAGAAGCGGTCATTGATGCCGGCGCAACGACATTGAATATCCCTGATACAGTTGGATACAGCATGCCGGAACAATTTGGCGCCACCATCGCAAATTTGATTCAACGCATTCCTAATTCCGACAAAGCAATATTTTCTGTTCATTGCCACAACGACTTGGGATTAGCCGTTGCCAACTCACTATCCGCAGTCAAAAACGGCGCCCGCCAGGTTGAATGCACCATTAATGGTCTCGGGGAGAGAGCAGGAAATGCCTCGCTAGAAGAAGTCGTGATGGCGGTTCGTACCCGTCATGATTTTTTCAGTTGCGATACGAATTTGGATACCAGAGAAATTGTAACTTGCTCCAAACTAGTTTCCTCGATTACCGGTTTTCCGGTCCAACCTAACAAAGCGATTGTTGGCGCAAACGCATTTGCCCATGAATCCGGCATTCATCAGGACGGTGTTCTTAAAAAACGCGAAACATACGAGATCATGCGAGCAGAAGATGTAGGCTGGTCTACCAATCGCATGGTGCTTGGCAAACATTCCGGCCGTAATGCCTTTAAAACCCGAATGACTGAATTGGGTATGCAATTTAACAGCGAAACGGATTTAAACGACGCCTTCTTTCGATTTAAACAATTAGCAGATAAAAAGCACGACATATTCGATGAAGACTTACAGGCATTAATTTCCGAACAAAGCTTTGAAGCCGAGGATGAATATATTAAATTATTGTCTTTGAAAGTTTGTTCTGAAACCGGAGAAACCCCCGTCGCCCAGGTCACCATTCGTGCTGACGGCAAGGAATTAACCGGCAATGCCCGAGGCAGCGGAGTAGTTGACGCCAGCTTAAAAGCAATTGAAAGCCTAATGAATACTGAAGCCACCTTGGAACTTTACTCTGTTAACAGCATTACCACAGGAACTGATGCCCAAGGAGAAGTCACGGTAAGACTGGAAAAAGCCGGCCGCATTGTAAATGGCTCCGGAGCGGATACCGATATTGTCATTGCTTCGGCAAAAGCTTATATCAATGCAATTAATAAATTGCTAAGTAAAGACTACAGACAGCATCCGCAAAAAGCGGAAGTTTAATCCTGAAATGATGGATAAGGTAACTCGTTTACAGTATCTTCAAGCCATGGGCATAGATGTCTGGATACCCAGACATCCGCCCATGGCATTTTTAGAATATGCGGATAAAACTACCGGGCCTGACGCTATTGGAAAACATTCCGATTCTAACCTGGGAAAGACGGAAAACTTAAGCTTCCATCAACTCCTGCCGGAATCGGACATCGTTATCCATCCTGGCGTCTCGGTTAATAAAAACCCTGAGCCTTCCAAAAATCAGGCAAACGAATGGATCAGTCTGCAAAACCAGGTTTCCGGTTGCCGAAGCTGCGCACTTTGCGAAACTAGAACTCAAACGGTTTTCGGTACCGGCAATCGGCGCGCCGGGTTAATGTTAATTGGTGAGGCGCCCGGACAGGATGAAGATTTACAGGGTGAACCATTCGTTGGCAAAGCCGGGCAGCTTTTGAATGAAATGCTAAGAGCAATAGGTTTTCAACGCCAGGAAGTCTACATTGCCAATATGCTGAAATGCCGCCCGCCAGCTAACCGCGATCCTGAACAAAGCGAAATCATGGCATGCAATACTTTTTTACAACAGCAAATTGCGCTATTACAACCTAAATTAATTTTGGCGGTTGGCCGAATTGCAGCTCAAAATCTGTTAAAAACCCAGCTCACTCTGACAAAATTACGCGGAGCCATCCATCAATATGGCAATATACCGCTTATCGTCATCCACCATCCGGCGTATTTGCTCCGCTCTCCCCTGGAAAAGGCTAAAACCTGGGAAGATTTGCAGTTTGTGCTGTCGGTATATCGCACACTTTAAATAAAAACATGCGGAAATTGATACACAAACTAAAAAGCTTGGTTTCTTACGATGCTGATCGGGATTTTTACGCCAAAGTATTTCCTGACTCGGTTACAACAAAAGACTTACTAAGAATCAGGAAAATGCATCATGACGATTTAGCGGCAGTGGTTGAAATTGAGATGCAAAATTACGAATTCCCTTGGCCGGAAAGTATTTTTAAGGATTGTTTTCGGGCCATGACCTACAGCAACTGGGTAATTGAGGCGCCAAATAATCTTATCGTCGGTTATTGCATCATTTCAATTGCCGCCGGTGAAGCCCATATTATGAATGTCAGTATCAGCCCGAGTCATCAAAATCAAGGCGCCGGACGAAAAATGCTGGAACACATGATCGAATACGCGCGGCCACGAGCCGAAAAAATTTTTCTGGAAGTCCGCCCAAGTAATTTGGTAGCCATAGCGCTCTATACCAAAATGGGTTTTAGGGAAATCGGGGTTCGTAAAGATTATTATCCCGCAAAAAATGGCCGTGAAAACGCTGTCATGTATGAACTCAATCTGGCGCCTATGCTGTAGGAAAACCAGCTCGAATAAACAGAAATTTATAACGGCTTGCCAACAAGCTGATTATTAACAATGGACTTTTTTGAAATACCAATGGGTTGCATATGATATCCGAAACAGTTATTGAGTTATCCTGCTGGCAATTTGGAATCACTATTCTTTTCCATTTTATTTTCATTCCGTTAACTGTAGGTTTAGCGTTTTTTTTAGCGATTCTTGAGTCGCTTTATGTGCTGACAGGCAGAGACATTTACCAAAAATCCTGTTTATTCTGGAGCCGTTTTTTCACAATCAGTTTTGCACTAGGCTTTGCAAGCAGATTGATTCTTATCAGTCAGTTTGGCATGAATGCTTCTTATTTTTCCCAATATGCCGGTGACGTTTTTGCTGTGCCACTGGCAATTGAAGCCCTCACCAGTTTTTTTCCGGTATTCGCACTTTTCGGAGCTTACTCGTTTGGCTGGGAACGCTGCAGCAAATCACAACATTTAATGATTACCTGGTTTATTTGTCTGGCAATCAATCTATCCACCTGGTGGGCGCTGACCAGTTATTGCTGGATGCAAAACCCGGTCGGCGGCAGTTTTAATTATGAATCGTTTCGAATCGAACTTAACGATATTAGCCAACTACTGCTCAACCCATTGATAATCACTAAACTAATACACAATGTAGCGGCTGAATACGCCACTGCCGCTGCTACTATTCTGGCGATAAGCGCCTACTTGCTGCTTAAAAATCCCGCCGATGCTTTAGCTAAATGCAGTTTCAAACCGGCTACCGTTTTAGGCCTGGTCGCCACACTGGCAATTTGCGCCGGAGACAATACTCCCTATCAGGATAGTCCCACACAAATCCACAAGCTTGCCGCCATCAACGGCGATAATTTTGCCAAATTTTTGCCGGAAATTAAAACCCACATTCGTAACGGCATTAAAGCTTACAGTTTATTGCAAGAATTAAGAGATGAATCCAAAAATCCTCAAGTGAGAAGTGATTTCAATGACCTGAAATCAGATCTCGGCTACGCTCTGCTACTGGAAAAAATCAATCCGCATATTACAGAGGCAAACGATAAGCAGATTGATCAGGCAGCACAATTTAGCCTGCCAAATCACCCTGCCTTAATATTATGGTGCTTCCGCATCATGATCGCTGGCGGAATAATCTATTTAGCGCTATTTGTCACTGCAATAGCATATGGTTTCAATCAAAAACCATTACAAACCTGGCTATTAAAACTGAGTTATTATTTATTACCTTTCTCATGGCTGGCTTATTTCAGTGGCTGGTTAATTGCTGAGCTAGGCAAGCAGCCGTGGGCAATTGCTGAAATATTGCCTGCCGCTATGAGCATTTCTTCATTATCAGTAAAAGAATTACTTTTAAGTATTGGCATTTATAGCATTCTCTATTGCGCATTAGCTTTCATAGGTATATTTCTAAGCAGAGAAATCATCCAAAAACATATTTTAGATTTATCTCAAAAAACTATATGATGAATTTTGATTACGAAGCTTTACGATTAATCTTTTGGGTTGTTCAGGTTCTAAACGTCATAGGTTATTCACTCTGTGAGGGCATCATGATTGGAACTGCCATGCTAATGCCACTGATCGCTAATGCCGATTCTGACCGGCAAACCATACTTGACCTTCTCAAACCTAACTTTATGGTTTTGCAAACTTGGCTGATAAGCTCTTTGGTATTGTTATTCGCAGCTTGGCCGACTGTCTATGCCGTTTTTTTCTCCAGCTTTCAATTTTTATTATTACTTTTGTTAGTCGCCTGGATCTACAGGCCGCTGGGATGGTATTTCGGGACGAATACCGGCAGTGAGCTGTGGAATAAAAACCGTAACAGAGTCTTAAGTATTGGCGGTTTACTCATTGCGGTTATGCTTGGCCTGCTCAGCGGTAATCTTCTCAAAGGCGTGCCTTTCCATCTGGATAGCGATATGCGGATTTTCTTTCTTGGGGATTTTTGGTCATTGCTCAACCCATTTTCCCTATTGATGGCAGCGGCCAGTGTAGCTGTATTTATGCTGTATGGCGCAAGTTTTTTGCAAATGTACCAGCACGGCGAGATTCTACAATCCTGCAAAACCTGGATTTACAAAACAGGCGGCGCTTTTCTAGTTTTATATACTCTGGCCGGTCTGTGGATCAGCCGTTTAGAAGGCTACCACATCACATCCGGGGTACTTCCAAACGCCACCTCCAATCCTCTGAATAAATTCGTCAGACGTAGCGAAGGCTTATGGCTGGATAATTACGAACATCTGCCTGAATTGGCAAGTTTTCCGGTTCTGGTTTTTCTTGGTTGTTGCGCAACTTTACTGTTTACTAAACGCAATCAAGCTTATTTGGCATTTATCAGTAGTTGCATTACCCTATCGTTTGGAATTTTAACAGTTGCCTCATCCATGTTCCCGTTCCTGCTGCCCTCAAATCTTTCGCTGAATAGCTCATTAACTATTTGGGACGCAAGTGGCAGTTTAAACACTTTATCTTCATTGATGTGGTTTTGTTGCATTGCTTTGCCATTGATGGCAGTGCTGATACGCTGGTCTTTTCGAAGCGCAAGAAACCTTACCCAAGTAGGTAAATCCCCCTGAAATCAAGCAAGAGAGGGCTACAAATGAACATCGAATCCTGCACTTATGTGATTTTTGGCGCAACAGGCAATCTGGCAAAACTAAAGCTAATTCCCGGCTTTTATCGACTGGAACTGGAAAATAAACTGCCTGAAGGCGCCCGTATCATCGCCATAGGCCGCCGCCCCTGGAACAAAGAAATGTGGCAGGAGGAAGTGCTCAAGATGCTTAAGGAAAAATATGGCAAAGATCCGGACAGCCAGGGATTAGCCAAATTTAGTCGACGCATGGATTACCTGCAAGGTAATCTTGACGATGAAAAATGTTATCAGGATTTGTCCAAGGTTTTGAGCGACCAGTCGCAACACTCTAAAAATATTGCCTTTTATTTGGCAATCAGTCCTGATAATTTTACAACCGTTCTGGAATCCCTTAGTAAAACCACCTTGCTAAATCAAGAATATGGCTGGCGTAGAGTCATTATCGAGAAGCCTATAGGTTATGACCTTGAAAGCGCACAGGCAATTCAAAGGCTGATTGAAAAGCATCTGCAGGAGGAGCAGGTTTACCGGATAGACCATTACCTGGGTAAAGGCATGGTGCAAAACGTGTTGGTATTCAGATTCGCCAATGTCATGCTGGAGCCGCTTTGGAATCGAAACTATATTGATCACGTTCAAATAACCCATGCAGAAGATATAGGCATAGGTACTCGCGGCGAATATTACGATAGCGCCGGAGCATTGCGTGATATGCTGCAAAGCCATTTATTACAACTAATGACGCTAGTGGCGATGGAACCTCCGGTTTCCATGGATGCCGAATCCCTAAGAGACGAAAAAGTCAAAGTACTAAAATCCATACGCCCTATCCCCAAATCTGCAGTTCATGCCCATAGTTTTAGAGGGCAATACGGCAAAGGCGCCATTAATGGTGAAAAGATTAACAGCTATCGTGAAGAAGCGAATATTCCTGCAAACAGCACCACGGAAACTTATGCGGCAATGAAGTTAATGATTGATAATTGGCGATGGCGCGGCGTGCCTTTTTATTTGCGCACTGGTAAACGTTTGGCCGCCTCGCACTCAAGTATCGCCATCTGTTTTCGACACCCACCGCTACAGTTATTTCGCGACACCAAAATAGAGTGTATGTCTCCTAACTGGGTGCTGATGGGAATTCAACCCAATGAATGTATCAAAATAGAAATGACCGTGAAAGAACCCGGGCTGGAAATGCGCACTAGAACCACCAGCCTGGATGCCAGCTTTCGTAATCCTGATGAACGTCAGGTCGATGCCTATGAAGATTTATTACTAGACGTCATGAAAGGTGATCGCTCACTGTTTTTGCGTTTCGATGAAGTTGAATATGCATGGCGTATTGTCGATCCTATTTTACAACATTGGGCAGTGGAACGGGACTATATAGCAACTTATCCATCAGGTTCCTGGGGACCGGAAGAAAGCCGCCGTTTGTTCGAAAAGGAAGGACAATTTTGGCGCAACTCTTTGTTACCGGAATGTCAAACCTGAACATTTTTTTAGTTTTGCAAGTGTTTTTTACACAAAATCAAAATATCAAAAAAAATTGACAAACTAATCCATTACAAATTTTACATGAAATGTCAAACAATTGATAAATAAGCAAAAAAATGTTGATCAAATTTTATACAATCTAAGTTAAAGCCAATAAAACATGGCGTTTTAGATGTGTAATTCTGTTTAATCCACAAAGTTATCCACAACTATTGTGATTAACTTGTAATTTTCCCGACACAATATAGAGTTAAGCGAAAAACACTAGAATCATAATCAAAACTTGCTGATAAGCATCACTATAAATGCGATCAGATTTGTTAGAATAGCAATTTGCACCATTACATTGCGGTCTGTTTGATAGCCTTAAACTTTAGAAAATCGTCACTATTCAGCGTAGATGGGTAGAGCGGCAGCGACTTGAAAAGCACGCAGTGAAACCCATCAATTAAGCTTGCTGCCGTTTGATACAAACTATCGTATCTGATGAAAATCATATTTTTGTTAACACCATGCATTGAAACTTTTTTAATTTTTTATTTTTAGCCATTATTTGAAATGAACAACGATTATGATCAAAACAATGACGAACTAGATGATGATTCGGTAGAGTATTACGCGATACGCCCCAATAAAACCCTGCTTAAAAAGGAAATTGCTGAAATACTCGCTATGGCTGAAGAGG
>CAVUMJ010000137.1:0-23916 GCA_963741375.1 uncultured Pseudomonadota bacterium | reverse complement strand
GACCAATTGCTGGAATTAAAACAAGCCATTGACGAGAACGGTTTTATCTCCATTTGCACGCCATTTGATGAAGAATCTGTTAGTTGGATTGAGCAGCATGGTTTCAAATTTTTAAAGATCGCCTCCTGTTCTTTAACCGACTGGCCGCTTTTGGAACGTATTGCTGAAACTTCTTTACCCTTGATCGCTTCCACTGCGGGGGCAAAACTTGAGGAAATTCAAAATGCGGTGGTGTTTTTTAAACACCGGCATAAAACCTTGGCTTTGATGCATTGTGTTGGTGAATACCCGACTCCGGAAGATAAATTGCAACTTGGTCAAATCGGTTTCTTAAAGCGCATGTTTCCGGAAGTGCCTATCGGCTATTCCACACATGAAGCCCCCGATGAAACGGAAGCCGTCAAAATGGCTATTTCGATGGGCGCGCAGTTGTTCGAAAAACATGTCGGCGTCGGCGAACTGAATGGTTATTCGGCTAATCCGCAGCAAGTCAAGGCGTGGTTGCAATCCGCACAGCAAGCTTACCGAATGCTGGGGCAAACTGATGAACGAGTAGAGGTAACTGCGGAAGAAATTAAAACCCTTAATTCATTACGCCGCGCAGTGTTTGCTTCCGGAACCTTAAATGCCGGGGATAACTTGTCGCCGGATAAATATTTTCTGGCTATTCCCAGTCAGTCAGGCCAGCTTTTAGCGAATGATTTGTCAAAATACAAACAATACCGGCTGAATAAAACCTTGGAAGCGCATGCGCCGGTCATGATAGAGGATTTGCAGATTAGCGATATCCGTCCGCAAGTTTTTAACATTTTACGCCGGGTTTCGGCAATTTTGCGGGAATCTAAATTGGCCGTGCCGGACGGAGCGAAGTGTGAGTTATCCCATCATTACGGGATTGATGCTTTTGAGCAGTCGGGAGCCACCATCATCAGTGTAATCAATCGGGAATACTGTAAAAAATTATTGATTTTATTACCTGGACAAAGCCATCCGATTCACCGGCATCAACGCAAGGAGGAAACTTTTAACGTGCTGGACGGAGAATTACTACTGACACTTGATGGTATTGAAACAACCATAGGGCCGGGACAAATGGTCACAGTGGAACGTGGGGTGGAGCATGCTTTTAGCAGTCAGGGCGGTGTGATTTTTGAGGAGTTATCCACTACGCATTTTAATGATGATTCGTTCTATGCCGATTCCAGCATCAACAGTAATTTACATAGAAAAACCCATCTCATATTTCGTTCCGACTGGCTTAAGCAGGATTGGTGATGACTGAACAACGAGTTGCCGATTACTTATTTGCGGCGTTGGCTGATCAAGGCGTACGCCAAGTGTTTCTATTGCCTGGCGGTGGAGCCATGTACTTAAATGATGCACTACAATGCCAAAAGCGTTTAGAGCCTATCCCATGTCACCATGAACAGGCTTGCGGGATTGCTGCTGAAGCTAATGGCCGCACCAATGCGGCTGGGTTTGGCGTGGCTTTGGTGACAACAGGTCCGGGGGCGTTAAACGTCCTTACCCCGTTTACCGGAGCCTGGATAGAATCCTTGCCATTGCTGATTATTTCCGGTCAGGTAAAACGTAAAGACAGGCTTAATGGCCGTCAGCTTAGGCAAAGCGGTGTTCAGGAAGTAGATATAGTGGAGATGGTTAAGTCAGTCAGTAAATATGCTGTGACTGTAGACGATCCTTTGCAAATTCGTTTCCATCTTGAACAGGCTTTGTGGGAAATGCGCAATGGTAGACCCGGCCCGGTTTGGCTTGATGTGCCGTTGGATGTTCAGGCTTCATTGATCAATCCGCAGCAATTAACCGGGTTTTTGCCTGTTGTCTCGGAAAACCTGGATTTACATGAAAAAATTGCCGAACTGAAAAAGCTGTTGCTGTCTGCAGAAAGACCGCTGCTATTAGCCGGACATGGCGTGCGAATAGCCGGCGGCGCCGATGTTTTTCGTAAACTGGTGGAAGAACAGAACATTCCCTGTGTTTTTACCTGGAATGCTGCCGATTTACTAAATTGGGATCATCCGCTTTATGTGGGCAGGCCCGGGGTGGTGGCGGCAAGATCAGCCAATTTTGCCGTACAGAATTGTGATTTGCTGATCAGTGTCGGTTGCCGTCTGGATAATATTATTACAGCTTACAACCCTCTCGGATTTGCCAGGCACGCGAAAAAAGTCGTGGTCGATATCGATCAGAATGAATTGGAACGTCATGAAATGCCAATTGACTTGACTATTTTAGCCGACGCAGAAGATTTTCTAAGTGCGTGGCGGCAAGCGGCTTTTAATCCTGCTCCAAAATCCGAGTGGCTGAATCGGTGTCAGCTATGGAAGAAACGTTATCCGCCGCTGGACGGTAGGAGCTTTTCAGGCCAATCAATCAGCCATTATCAATTTGTTGATGCACTCAGTGATGGCGCACCTGAAGATAATTTGGTGATTACCGGCAGTTCCGGTTTGGCGGTGGAGGTGTTTTATACTTCATTTAGAAATAAACCGGGTCAAAGGTTATTTTTAACCTCAGGTTTAGGCGCAATGGGCTATGGTTTGCCTGCGGTAATTGGCGCTTGTCTGGGAGCTGACCGTAAGCCGACTATTGGAGTAGAGAGTGATGGCAGTTTAATGCTGAATCTTCAAGAGCTCTATACCTTAAAAAAGCTTAATTTACCGATTATCTTAATCGTTATGAACAATGACGGTTATGCATCAATACGCAATACGCAACGAAATTATTTTGATAGCCGGTATATCGCGACCGGGCCGGAATCCGGATTATTGTTTCCGGATTGGCAACAACTTTTCAAGAGCATAGGCTTGCCGTCCATGTGTATCGATCAAGCGGCGGAATTGGCTGATGGGCTGGCTTTTGCAATGTCGCAATCAGGTCCGTTCATTTGCGAGGTGAGACTTCAGCCTAATGAGGCGCTTAGTCCGAAAGTAGCGGCCATGCCTCAAGAGGATGGTTCAATGCTGTCCATGCCTTTGGAAGATATGTCGCCATTATTGGATTTGTTTACCTTAGAAAGCGAAATGTTAATTCCGCTGACTGAAACCTCAAGCAAAGTAAAAAGAGCATAATAATGAACAACGTAATTGATCATGATGAAACTTTGGTTAATTATTCGGGTTTACGTAAGGCGAAAAGGTTACCTTTGGCGGATATTGTGCCTATTCCGGCGCCATTCACCATTTATATAGAGCCGACAAATATCTGTAATTTCAGGTGTTCCTACTGTCCGGAATCCTTTGCGGATTATCCGGAGCAGGCAGGGGGATTGCATAGTCTGGGAATTGAAGATTTTAAGCTGATTGCAGAACAAATTGAAAAGATTGGGGGGGTAAAACTAATCAATTTTTATATGATGGGAGAACCTTTTTCCAATCCAAATCTTTGTGAATTTATTAAAATCTCCAAGCAAAAAAGCTTAGCTGAAAAAGTGATTGTCACCACTAATGCCTCCTTATTAAAAGAGAAGTATTTTGAACCCTTATTAAATTCCGGTTTGGATTATTTACGAATATCAATATACGGCGGTAATCAGTTAAAGCATGCCGAGCGTACAAAATCTAAAGTTTCCTTAGACAAAATTTTAAGCAATATTGCCGGCTTCAAAAAACTCAGGGATGCAGCCAACGCAGAGAAGCCATTTATTTATCTCAAAATGATAGATAGTTCGGATGACCAAGAAAACAATCAGTTTCTGGAAATGTTTTCGGCTGTGGCGGATGAGATTTGTATAGAGCCGGTTATGAATTGGAATGATTTGGATGACCGGAATTTGGCAAATAAAACTCCTGACGAACTTTTAGCGTCAAATTATTTCGATCATCGAAAAACAGTCTGTCCATCGCCATTCTATACTCTAATTATCCATTCTGATTTAAATGTAAGTGTATGCTGTGTTGACTGGTCGAAACAAACAGTGATAGGCAATTTACGGGAAGAACCGCTTAAAGAAGTATGGCAGGGGCAAAGATTATTTGATTTCAGGATGGCTCATTTACTAGGAAACAGAAAAAGTCTGGAAGCCTGCCGGAATTGTACGTTTTTATTTACCATGCCGGATAATTTGGATACTTTAAGTCCGCAGGAATTTAAAAAAAGATTCCAAAATATAAAAATATGACCGCATTATTTTGTCCAAGCTGTAAATTAAGCAATCAACAACATATTGATGCTGGAAACTGGTTAAAATGTAATTTATGCGGTCATAAATGGCGGTCAAACGATAGTTTTCAACAACACGCAAGTTATTATACTCAGCAAATAGGTAGAAATAATTTCCCCCGGCAATATACGGATTTAAAATTTAGTAGCAGATTAAGTTTTTTATTACCCTATATCAATAATAACTGCCGAATAATTGAAATCGGCTGTGCGGAAGGTGAGCTGGGCAGACTTGTCAAAACTAAGCGTCAGGTCGTATATGACGGGTTGGAGCTTTCTCAAGACGCCAATCAGGCAAAACAAGTTTTAGATCAGGTATTTTTGTCTGCGCAGGAATTAGCAGCCTATCAACATAAATATGATCTGATTTTGTCTTTTCATGTTTTAGAGCATATTACCGATATTGATCAGGAATTGGAGTTTTGGTTTAGCCTGCTTCAGGATAATGGCAAGCTAATCGTAGAAGTGCCAAATCAATCCGGTCATTCCTTAGTGATCAATGATAATAATGCTGAGCATGTGCATCAGTTTACCCTGCAGTCGTTGATATGTTGTTTGAATAAGTATGGCTTTGAAACTATTTTAGCCACGACAGGAAATTTTGAATCGCCTGTATATAATAATAGTATTCGTATTGTTGCGGAAAAAGCATTGTCAGATACTCAAAAAAGTGTGCAACTCGTTGATAGAATAAATCACGCCTTTCAGGATTCATTTATCTTATATGGAATAGGTGGAGATTTTTATAATTATATTTATCCCATTGTTGACTCTCTTGCCGTTTTTGATTTGATTGATTCTTCCTCTGGTAAATGGGGGCAAAATATTGCCGGAAAACTGGTTAAACAATTTGATCATGATATACATGCCAATAAACCGGTGTTGGTGACGACTGTTCGTTATGAAACAGAAGTGGTGGTTCATTTGCTAGGTTTGGGCGTTAGAAAAAGTCAGATTAAAACACTGGGTGAAATATATGGCGCACTCTAACCATATTCTGGCGGAAGATGTTAAAAAAATTGTAGAAACCAGTTTGCAATGGCATCGTTTGGAAGGGTTAAATATTTTAGTGACGGGCGCTACAGGTTTTATAGGCAGTTATATTATTGAAACTTTAGCTTATCTAAATGAAGTAAAACTGCATGTCCCGGTAAAAATTTATGCCTGGGCCAGAAGCCAAACCAAACTTGAACAACGCTTTGAACATTTATTGAATCGTTCTGATTTTTACCCGGTTATTCAAGATGTTTGCATGGCTTGGCAAAACCTGGAAAACATGGATTTGGTGGTTCACGCAGCAAGTGAAGCAAGTCCAAAAAAATATTTGAGTCAACCGGTAGAGACAATTAAAGCCAACACGATTGCTACTATCAACATACTAGAAGCTCTAAAGTCCGGCAAAGCCAAGTTTTTATTTTTAAGCAGTGGCGAAGTGTATGGAAACAAAGCGGAAACCAGCATTTCAGAATACTCATTTGGCTCCTTGGATCCGTTGCATCCCAGAGCCTGTTACAGCGAAAGCAAAAGATTGGCTGAGACTTTATGTCAGGCGTATTTTCGGCAATTTGGCGTCTTGACTTATATCGCCAGAATTTCTCATACCTATGGGCCCGGCTTGAATTTAAATGATGGCAGGGTATTTACGGATTTAATAGCAGACGCTATTGCAGGACGCGATGTTTGCATTCATGGTGATGGCTTATCTTCCCGGCCATTTTGTTATATTACAGATCTCATATCAGGATTATTTTTCATCTTATTAAATGGGGAAGCAGGTCAAGCCTATAATGTCGGCGCAGAACAGGAAACCACCATTCTTGATCTTGCAAATTTAATTATTAATATTAGTAAAAACAATGATATTAAGGTTAAGTTTACTAATCAATATGATAAAAATATAAGACAATCAGGGCATTTTAATATCGACAAAATGAAGAGTATAGGATGGAATCCTAATATCAGGCCGGAATTTGGTTTTGAACGTTTGTACCGCTATTTTTTATTATCTGAATAATGTGATAAGTGAGTGATATTTACAATGAGAATTTGTGAAGTTTGTGGAAGTCATTCAATAACAGTATTGCATCAGCAAAACTTTGTACTGCCTGGGATTGAAAAAGAACTATTTTATACAGTAGTGTCTTGTGATCAATGCGGTTTCGTTTATGCAGATAGTATTGCTGCTCAGAGTTTTCTGGATTCTTTCTATAAATCGGCTGAACACCATTTGCATGTTTTTGGCTTACCGGAAGGTCTCAGTGAAATGCATGGACTTTGTTATGACTTTATCGTCGAGAATGTTCCTAATATTACTCAGGCTGTGATTTTGGATATTGGCAGCTCTATGGGACATTTTTTAAATCTTTTTAAACGTAACGGAATAACCAATGTTTTGGGTCTTGAACCAAGCCAAAGCGCCAAGAATATGGCAAAAGAAACCTATGGAATAGAAATTTGTTCCAGCAGTTTAAGTGAATTTGCGCCTAATGAGAAATATAGTTTAATCACTCTGAGCGGCGTGTTAGAGCATATCGCTAATTTGAATCAATCAATTGCCAAGATTTCTGAATTATTAGCAGATGAAGGATATCTATTTCTGGCTGTACCGGACGCGGCAGCCTTTTCAGATATGCCTTTCAAAGAGCCGTTTTTAGAATTTGCGCTGGAACACATTAATTTTTTTACGAAAACCGGTTTGAATAATCTTTTTAGCCGGCATGGCTTTGAATTAGTGACACATAACAGTATCTTTAATGATTTTTATTGCAATAATTTACTGCTCGTACTTTTCAAAAAATCAAATAATACATGTGTTGAAATAGTAGTTGATTCTGACGGAGTTAACAGCGTTAAAAACTATATTTCGAAATCTAAGCATTTATTAAGTGGATTGCAACTATTAATTAACCAGCTTCGTTCTAGCCAGGAACCATTGATTGTTTGGGGAGCAGGTGCTTTTGCAACTCGTATTTGTGCGACGACAGCATTAGTTGATACCAATCTAATTGGATTTGTTGATCAAAATCTGCAAATACAAGCGCTTAGCCTTTTGGGAAAGACTATCCATCCTCCTGAATGGTTAAAAAGTCATGGTAAGGAAACTGTTTTAGTCGCTAGTACTACTTATGCAACTGAAATCAAAAATGAGTTAATCAATAAATACGCCTGGCAGGGAAGAATATTACTACCCAATGATAATTTATGAGAAAAATTAAGTTTGGTATTATGCCATTTAATTAAATAGGTGATTTTTTAAAAACTTTGAATATGAATAATACTAAACAATTTAAATTCTCTATTTGTGTCCCATCGTACAATCGGGGAAATAAAGCCTTGACGATGGCATTACAAATTTTGCCGGAGATGGATGATGATTGGGAGCTTTTAATTCTCGATAATGCTTCCGAACTTGAAAATGAGGCCTATCAAAAAATTCAGGAACTATCGGAATCAGATAGCCGTCTGCGATATATTCGGCATGATGTCAATCGCATGATGCATGGGAATTTTCTGGCGTCTTTCAACCTGGCTTTGTCTCCTTTCATTATGCTGGTTAGCGATGAGGATTTTGCCAATACGGATATGATTCGAAATATTCTGCCTTTACTAACCCAGTTTCCGAGTGTAGGGGTTATGCGCGGAGGAATTTCTCCGGTAGAAGGTGTTAAGCCCCAAAATTCTCATAATAGATTAGATGCTTCATATATTCGCGGTCAGGAAGCCTTAATGGGTTTTGCTTATGCAAATAATTATTTCTCCGGAACTATCTATAACAGGCAGTTATTTTTCGACTTAGGTTTAATCGAAAAATTAACAAATGGAATTAATCAGAACGCCATTTACCCGCATTTATACCTGGAACTACTGGCGGCGGCAGTAAGCGATGTGGTCACTACCTCGCAAATAAGCTGTTTTGAAGGCTCCAGTCAACTTCTGGATTGCAATAGGCCTAATAGTTATTCAGGCCCTTATTCTTTTGGAAGCCGTGTCGATCAATTTGTGATATTGCGGGATGCGACCTGGGAAGCAGTTGGATTGGTGAAGCAACCTTTTGATATCCAATTATTTGCAACAATGTATTTAAAACTATGTGAAAAATATATGTTTTTAATTACCAGAGTCAATTCAAAGATGTATTTACAGCATAGGGTTCACACTGGCTTATTGCATGAGGCAATGCTATATATCTGCGGAGCTGCAATTAGTCTGTATCCCGAGGTCGCACCTTTTGAAACTTATTTATTTTCAGAGATCAAGAAAATTCATGATAAATATCGGCCCTATGTATAGTGATAAAAGTACATTGACCTTTTTCAGATTGCTGGTGTTTTAGAAGCAATGATTACCGATCATCAATTGGCAGATATGATTGCACAGGCAATAGACCACCATGAAGGGGGGCGTATTGATGATGCGGAACAGGCCTATCTTGAAATCTTAGCGGTTGATTCCACTCAGGGAGATGCCTTGCACGGATTGGGTATTTTGCAGTGGCATCTTGGTCAATTCCATTTTGCTGAGCAAAATCTCTTGAATGCCATAACATTTCATCCAAATGTTTGGCGTTATTCATGCACCTTAGGCCGGTTTTTTACCTCAGTTCTAAGGTTTGACGAGGCTGTGCAAGCATTTGAGAAAGCAAAAAATCTAAACCCAGGTGCTATTGAGGCATTATTTGGTTTTGCGAATGCCCTGCATGCCGGCGGAAAATTGAATGCCGCCGAGATTGCATATCGACAGCTAATTAGCATACAAGCCGGCAATTACGAAGCATGGAATAATCTTGGCATTATTTTAGAAACCCAGGGAAAGTTGGCTGAAGCCGTTTCTGTTTTGCAAAAAGGCATAGAAATTAAAGCGGACTATACGCCACTCTATAATAATTTGGGCAATACTTTTTTGAAAATGTCTCTGTTTGATGAGGCGCTTGATATATTTCAGAAGGGCTTATTATACGATGCTTCGTGCGCTGAACTTTTGTTTAATTATGGTAATACCCTTGCAAAGCAAGGTTTAAGTCATGCGGCAATCGCAGCTTATAGACAGGCCTTGGAAATTGATCCGTGCCAGATTAAGGCTCTGGTGAATTTGGGAAATGTGTTACGCATAATAGGCGAATTTACTGAGGCTCTTGTTTTTTATAAACAAGCGATTGCACTGGAACCCCAATATTATGATGCCTATAACAATGCCGGAGTGGCATTTTACGGTTTAGGGCGTTTTGATGAAGCCATTACTCATCTGCAACATGCGATTAGTTTTGCTGGCAATACCTCGGTTGCACATAATAATCTGGGCAATGTTTTAAAAGACGCCGGAAAATTGGATGCCGCGCTTGTCTGTTATCGTCGTGCTTTAGAGTTGGATGAACATAATGTTGAAGCCCATAGCAACCTTGTCTATTTAACCAGCTTCCATCCTGATTTTGATGAGATGGCTATTTTAAAAGAAGCCAGCCAATTTTTTGTCAAACACAGCCATTTGATTAACTTTGAACAGGCTAATCACCATGTTCACGATAAAAGCCGTGAACGAAAATTGCGTATCGGTTACGTTTCTTCGGATTTTCGAAATCACTGCCAGTCATTATTTACTATTCCTTTGTTCGCTAACCATGATTTTTCTCAATTCGAAATTTATTGTTACGCACAATTAGTCAGGCCGGATGAAATTAGTGAACGCCTGGCAGGTTATGTAGATATGTGGCGAATGAGCTATGGCAAAACCGATGAGCAATTAGCCAAGCAAATCTATGAAGACAAGATCGATATCCTGGTAGATTTAAGTATGCATATGGCAAATGGCCGGCCTTTGTTGTTCGCGCGCAAACCTGCGCCTATACAGCTGGCTTGGCTGGCATATCCGGGCACAACCGGAATTCCGGCGATGGATTATCGATTAACAGATCCTTGGCTTGATCCTCCGGAGAAAGGCGATGACGCATATAAGGAAATTTCCTTGCGATTACAGGATAGTTTTTGGTGTTACGATCCCAATATTTCGGATATTGAACCAAACCCGCTTCCGGCTTTGACAGCTGGCTATATCACTTTTGGTTGTTTGAATAATTTTTGTAAGGTAAGCGATGATACGCTTTGCCGTTGGGGGAATGTCATGTCAAGAGCTCCTTTGTCTCGTTTAATTTTGCTAAGTCACGCCGGCCAACACCGAGACAGGGTTTACCGGATACTTGGACAATTCGGAGTGACTGCTGATCGAATCGAATTTGTCGAATATAGTCCGCGGCGACAATATCTTAAGCATTTTCACCGTATTGATTTATGCCTGGATACTTTGCCATATAACGGACATACCACTAGTATCGATTCTTATTGGATGGGTGTGCCCGTGGTGACCAAAGTGGGTCAGACAGTTGCTGGAAGAGCGGGATGGAGTCAATTGAATAATCTTGGATTAACCGAACTTGCAGCATTTGATGATGAGGCTTTTATTAAAATTGCTGTTGAACTGGCTATGAATTTACCTAAACTTGATCAGTTACGTAAAACTTTAAGGCAGCGTTTGCAACTAAGCCCTTTAATGGATGCTAAACGTTTTGCGAACTCTATTGAAACTATCTATAAGCAAATTTGGGAGCACTGGTGCATATCAAGCTAAAATTTAAGAATACAAGTTCTGTAACTATTCACCAAGTTTTTTCTTAAACGCCAAATAAAACAGTATCAGCAAAAGATGGATTTGAAAAATTTAAACTTGATACCAAGCGGTTTTATTTGGATATGATGGAGTTGTAGTACATGCATGTACAAACTTTAATTATCGTTCCGGCTCGTTGCGGCTCCAAAGGCTTGGTGGATAAAAACATCCGAGACTTGGGAGGCAAGCCTTTATTGGCATGGACTGCAGAACAAATTGCAGAGGCAAACTTAGCTAATAGTTTTGCGATTCTAAGCACTGATTCGGAAATCTATGCCGAGATTGGTTTGCAAAATGGATTAAAGGCGCCGTTTTTGCGTCCGCCGGAGTGTGCAGGGGATAACGCGACTGCAATACAGGTGATAGAGCACAGTTTGGCCTGGTTTGTCGCGGAACATGGATATGCGCCTGAATTAACGATGTGGCTGCAACCGACTTCTCCGTTTAGAACTTCATTCAGCATCCTGCAGGCAGCAAATATGTTGATTGAGCAGCAACTGGATTCTGTAATTGGTTGTAAGGCAATTCATCGTAATTTAACCAGCTTGTTTTATTGTGATGATGGATTTCTGTCGGCATTGGACGGTTCCAAACCAACTCAGACAACTCGACAGCAAACCAGGCCTTTACTTACCCCAAACGGAGCAATGTATTTGTGCAAAACGAAACAGCTTGTGGATAATCAATCGTTTTATCCGAAAAAGACCTCTCCTCTGGTCATGAATTCGATACAAAGTCATGATATCGATACGGAAGAGGATTGGATGATAGCTGAGGCTTTTATTAAACAAGGCTTGATATGACAGAAATGACCAGGGTATTAGTAACAGGGGCCGATGGTTTTATCGGTTCTCATTTAGTTGAAATGCTGGTATCGAGAGGCATTCAGGTAAGAGCGTTGGCTCAGTATAATTCCTATAATTTCTGGGGATGGCTGGAAGATGTCAATTGCAAGCATCTTATCGAAATTGTGTCCGGAGATGTCCGTGACCCGCAGTTTTGCCGGTCAATTTGCCAGGGTATCGATACTGTGTTTCATTTGGCGGCACTGATTGCGATACCCTATTCTTATCAAGCTCCGGATAGCTATATAGACACCAATGTCAAAGGGACCTTAAATATTTGTCAGGCTGCGCGTGATAATGGTGTGCGCCGTTTAATACATACGTCTACCAGCGAAGTTTACGGTTCAGCAATCTATGTGCCGATTGATGAAAAACATCCGCTACAGGCGCAATCGCCATACAGCGCATCTAAAATAGCTGCGGATGCAATAGCAACCAGTTTTTTTCATGCGTTTGATTTGCCGGTAACCATTGCCAGGCCATTTAATACCTATGGTCCTCGTCAATCGGCCAGAGCGGTTATTCCAACAATCATTACCCAAATTGCCCAAGGCATAAAGCAGATCAAACTGGGTGACGTCACGCCGACTCGTGATTTCAATTATGTTGAAGATACCTGCCGAGGCTTTGTAGCTTTAGCGGAATCGGAAAAAGCTGTTGGTGAAACAGTCAATATAGGTTCCAATTCTGAAATCTCGGTTGGAGGCGCCTTAAATCTGATTAAAAAAATTATGGCTAGCGATGTTGAATTTTTACTGGATGAACAGCGTCTTCGCCCGGAAAGCTCAGAAGTGACCCGGCTTTGCTGTGATAATGCCAAGATAAAGCAGCTAACCGGGTTTATGCCGCAAATTGATCTTGAATCGGGATTGCAACTAACCGTAGCCTGGTTTAGTCATCCGCTAAATTTAAAAAAATACAAAGTGGATATCTATAATGTATGACAGCTTTGTACGTTTTGTCAGGGAAGTTTATCAAACAGACCAATTTATCCCGCTACATGAGCCACGATTTACCGGTAATGAAAAGCAGTATTTGTTGGATGTGATAGATAGTTCGTTCGTTTCAAGCGTCGGTGCATATGTAACGGAATTTGAACTAAAGATAGCCGATTATTGCGGATGTGATTTTGCAATTGCCACAGTCAACGGCACTGCGGCTTTGCATATAGCCTTGCTATTGGCTGGTGTTAAGGCTGGAGAGGAAGTGATTACCCAGGCTGTGAGTTTTGTGGCCACCAGCAATGCTATTCATTATTGTGGCGCTGAGCCAATATTTGTAGATATAGATCGTTCCACATTGGGATTGTCCGCTAAGGCATTGTCCTGTTTTCTGGAGGAGTTTTCAGAGCAGCGTGGTAACGCCGTATGGAACAAAATCACCGGCAAGCGCATAGCTGCTTGCTTACCAATGCATAGCTTTGGCCATCCTTGCGATATGCCGGGCATATTGTCTGTTTGCCAATTATTCGGTATTCCGGTTGTAGAAGATGCTGCTGAAGCTTTGGGTAGTAAATTAGGGGGTAAACATTGTGGAAGCTTTGGAAGACTCGGTGTTTTAAGTTTTAATGGCAATAAAATCATTACCACCGGGGGAGGCGGGATGATTTTGACCAATGACCAACATTTAGCTCATCAAGCTAAGCATCTTACCACCACCGCAAAATTGTCTCATCCTTGGAGATTTGCGCACGATCAAGTAGGGTTTAATTACCGGATGCCCAATATTAATGCTGCATTGGGACTCGCGCAATTAGAACAAATGGGTTTATTCTTAGAAAGTAAGCGTAAACTTGCGCAAAGCTATATAAGCTGGGCAAATAATGAAGGGATAACCATGGTTACTGAGCCTGAATCAGCTCAGTCAAACTACTGGCTTAATGCTATTTTGCTGGATAACCAGACCGAGCAGGAAAAGTTTTTAACTCAGAGCAATGCTCAGGGTGTCATGACCAGACCTTTATGGGAATTAACTGCTGATTTACCTATGTATAAACATTGTCAGACAGATGATTTGTCAATTTCTCGCTGGTTAGCGGAACGTCTGGTCAATGTGCCCAGTAGCGTGGTAAGGCCGAAGAATGCGTAAAATTTGTGTGGTCACCGGCTCAAGAGCCGAATACGGCTTATTATACTGGTTGATGAAAGCCATTAACGACGATGTGGAACTTGATTTGCAATTGATCGCAACCGGCATGCATTTGTCGCCGGAATTTGGTTTGACTTGGCGGCAAATCGAAGACGATGGTTTTATGATCCGCCAAAAAGTTGAAATGCTTTTATCCTCCGATACTGCTGTTGGAATTAGCAAATCGATGGGGCTGGGATTAATTGGTTTTGCAGATGCATTAAATCAATTGCAACCTGATCTGCTGGTAGTGCTTGGAGATCGTTTTGAGATTTTTGTTGCCGTTCAGGCCGCAATGAATCATGCGATACCTATAGCTCATATACATGGCGGGGAATTAAGCGAAGGCGTGATTGACGACTCAATTCGGCATGCGATTAGTAAAATGGCGCATATCCATTTTACTGCAACGGAAATTTATCGCCGACGTGTGATTCAATTAGGAGAACAGCCTGATAAGGTATTTTGTGTTGGGGCGCCCGGTTTGGATAATATCTATAATTTAGCTTTACTGGATAGGCGCCAACTAGAGGAAAGTCTGAAGTTTAATTTAGGCAAACGAAATATTTTGGTGACGTTTCATCCTGTTACCTGGGAGCAAATATCGGCTGCAGAGCAGTTTAGGCAGTTGTTGCTGGCGTTTGATAGTTTTGCTGACATGCATATTATATTCACGCATGCCAACGCCGATGCAGATGGCCGGATTATTAGCTATATGATTGAAGATTATAGGAAACAATATCCGGAAAGGGTGGCAAGTTTTGTGTCTTTGGGAACATTACGATATTTATCGGTCATGAGTCAGGTTGATGCGGTTGTCGGTAATTCTTCCAGTGGTATTTTGGAGGCGCCGGCGTTGAAGGTTGCGACGATCAATATCGGTGATCGCCAGCGCGGCAGAGTGTTTGCTGACAGCGTTTTGCATTGTGTGCCGGAAGCGGAAGATATCAGGGATAAATTACAATTCGTGTTTTCCGGTAAAATGAATGAATGTCTGCAAAGTCTTGATAATCCTTATGGAGTGGGCGGAGCTTCCTTAAAAATCAAAGAGATTATCAAGCAATTCTCTTTGCAAGGGCTTCAAAAAAAACATTTTTACGATTTAAACAGTATTTAAGGCGGTCAAATGGGCATATTTATTATCGCTGAAGCCGGAGTCAATCATAATGGCAGTCTTGAAACCGCCATGCAATTAGTGGATGTCGCGGTAGACTCAGGGGCGGATGCTGTTAAATTCCAGACATTCAAAGCAGATAAGTTGGTTACAGGTTCCGCTCAGAAAGCCGGTTATCAAAAAATTTCCACCGGAAATGATGAAAACCAGTTAACAATGCTGCAAAATTTGGAATTGAAATACGAGTTTCATTTTCAATTACGAAACTATTGCCAGAGTAAAAACATACAATTTTTATCCACAGCATTTGATTTTGAAAGTCTTAGTTTTTTGGTTGATCAGATTGAGGTAGAACAGCTTAAGATTCCTTCCGGTGAAATTACCAACGGTCCGTTTTTGCTGGCTCATGCCCAGACAGGTAAAAATATCATAGTTTCAACCGGCATGGCGACTTTGGGCGAAGTTGAAGCAGCCCTGGGTGTTTTAGCTTTCGGTTATTTGAATTGGGAAAAACCGTCACTTGCGGCTTTTCAAAAAGCCTACAGATCGGAAGCCGGCTTGGCAGTTTTAAGAGATAAAGTCATTTTGCTGCATTGTACCAGCGAATATCCTACACCTATGGAGCATGTGAATTTGCGTTCCATGGAAGTGTTGCAACAGGCTTTTGGTCTTCGGGTCGGATATTCCGATCATACGGTCGGATTGGTAGCGCCAATAGCGGTAGCGGCCCGAGGAGCTTGCTTGATAGAGAAACACTTTACATTAGACAAAACCCAGCAAGGACCTGACCATCTTGTTTCGCTAGAGCCTGATGAATTGAAAGTGATGGTGTCATCAATCAGGGCTGTTGAGCGGGCCTTGGGATGGCCTTGCAAAACGCCGCAGCCGGATGAATTGGAAAATCGTGATGTTGTCCGCAAAAGTTTGGTCGCCAATCAGTCGATTGTGGCGGGGGAAACTTTCAGCGCTGAAAATCTTGCCTGCAAACGTCCGGGAACCGGTCTTAGTCCAATGTTATATTGGGATCTATTGGGGAAGGTTAGTTCAAGGGGTTACGGAACGGACGAATTGATAGAATGAACCCTGCCATCCTGTTAGGCAGCGGCGGACATGCCAGAGTCTTGTTAGGCACACTTCGGCGGCTGAATATTGAAATTGCTGGTATCGCGGATCCTGTTAAACGAACAGGCGAGATGTGCTATGGCGTTGAGGTTCTAGGTAATGATGAAATGATACTCAACTTTGATTGCAATAAAATTGAATTAGTCAATGGCATAGGCTCACTACCGGGAGATGCCGGGGTACGCGCAGCTTTGTTTGATCGCTTCCGCCGTTTAAATTTTCGATTTAAAACCTTGATTGATCCAAGCTCACTAATTAATGAAGAAGTGTCACTGTCTGAAGGTGTTCAGGTGATGATGGGCGTCATTATTCAGTCAGGAGCACAAATTGCCGAAAACTGTATAGTGAATAGCGGGGCAATTGTCGAACATGATTGCCGGATAGGGCGCCATGTCCATATTGCTCCGGGAGCAGTGCTAAGTGGTGGCGTGGAAGTTGGCGATCATGTCCATATTGGTACAGGAGCCACTGTGATTCAAGGAATCAAGATAGGAGAAGGGAGTGTGATTGGGGCGGGCGTAGTGCTCACTCGCAATGTGGGTAATGATCAGATTATTTATCCGCCACGCCCCTGGATAAAGCAATGACATTGAGATAAGTAAATGAAACAGCATTGGCGGCAAGTATTAATTCAACCCGGCACTACCTTAAGGGAGACGATAGAGGTCATTGATCGGGCAGCCTTACAGATTGCATTGGTAGTTGATGATACGGAAAAATTAATTGGCGTCGTCACTGACGGCGATATTCGCAGGGCCTTGATTCGTGGTCTGTCATTGGAGGAGATGGTGGGGGCGGTAATGAATAAGCGTCCTAAAACCGCTTCTACGCAAGATAGTAAAGCCCAAATGATTGCGATTATGGAAGGTCATAATCTTTATCAACTGCCAGTTGTTGATAATCAGGGTAGAGTTGTTAGATTAGAAACCTTGCAGGCTTTATATAAACAACCTGCTTATCCGAATCCGGTTTTTTTAATGGCGGGCGGATTTGGATTGCGTTTGCGTCCTTTGACTGAGCGATGTCCTAAGCCTTTGCTGGAAATTGGCGGTAAGCCGATATTGGAAACTATTATTGAAAGTTTTCTTAAATTCGGGTTCAGACAATTTTTTATCGCAGTGCATTATCGGGCTGAACAGATCAAGGAATATTTTGGCGATGGTGGGCGCTGGGGAGTTAAAATTGAATATATTGACGAAGCGGAACCTATGGGTACAGCCGGGGCCATAGGATTGTTGCCGGCAGATCTTCCTGATGTGCCCGTAATTGTTATGAATGGTGATATACTTACACAAATAGACTTTTCGCGATTGTTAGCCTACCATAATGAACAGCAAGCAATTGCGACATTATGTGTACGTCAGTATGAATACCAAATTCCATACGGCGTGGTCAGCTTCGATCAGCAAAGGGTTATGTCTATCGAAGAAAAGCCTTTGCAATATTGCCTGACAAATGCCGGAATTTATGTGCTGGATCACAGTTTGATTAAAACCATTGCCAGTCAAAAAAAACTGGATATGCCTAGTTTGCTGAACTTGCAGGTGGCGCAGGGCGAGATGGTTGCCATGTATCCAATCAACGATTATTGGCTGGATATTGGCCGGGAAGCCGACTTTATCAGGGCGCAAGGCGATTTTGATAAATTTTTTTAATTAAATATTAAAGTAATTTGAAACAAGGTCGATAACATTTTCGAGTTTGAAATTAAATTTTCTTTTTTCGTTTAATTACATTACCATTTCAGCTGCAAAAGGTTTGCTGGATTTGGTAGGAGGATAAAGTCATGTCATTGGTAATCAATACAAATGTAGCATCTCTGCAAAGTCAAATGTATTTGAGTTCAACTCAGAACTCATTGCAGCAAGCTATGCAACGTCTATCTTCAGGTATGAGGATTAACTCGGCGGCAGACGATCCGTCCGGCCTGGCCATTGCAGACGGAATGACCTCTCAGATTAATGGTATGACTGTGGCGGAGCAGAATGCAAACGACGGTATTTCGATGGTGCAAACTGCTGATAGTGCGCTGTCTTCTCTGACTAGTACTTTGCAAACCATGCGGGATCTTGCTGTGCAAGCCTCCAACTTTGCAACTATGAACTCAACTGACCGTCAAGATTTGGCTACAGAATTTAACCAGTTAGGCTCTGAGCTGGGCCGGATAATTCAAAATACTCAATTCAACAATAGAGCGGTTTTAAATGGTTCTTTGGTTGGCGCCAATTTCCAGATCGGAGCCGACACTCAAGCCAACAATCAGGTTTCAGTGACTATTAGTAATTTAATGACTGCCTCTGCGATTGGTTCATTAGCGAATTTAACAGGAACGGGCGCAGCTGGTCATATTTCTATCGGTTCCAATGCTACTTCGCTTAATACCAGAAGCACTATTGCTGTAATCGATAATGCAGTTCAAAAAATTGATAAATTTCGTGCTATTCTTGGTGCTGTGCAAAATCGTTTTCAAACCACTATTTCCAATTTGCAGTCATCGATAACGAACCAGTCTGCAGCAAGATCCAGGATTCAAGATGCAAACTTCGCTTCCGAAACTTCAAACTTGAGTAGGGCGCAGATTTTACAACAAGCGGGTACTGCAATGTTGTCGCAAGCTAACCAGTCTAACCAGTCAGTGTTAACTTTGTTAAAATAATATCGTTTGGAAGACTGGGGTTCCCAGTCTTCCTTTTGATTAATTAGGCATGAGGTGAATGTCATGAACAGTGAAATCAACAACAATTTGCCGCTGTCTTACGTGATGCCCGTCAAAGCCGAGACTGGTTTGCAAAATGCTTCGTCCGGCGATGTCAGTAATAATCAACCCGCTAATGGTCAGTCGGTGACTCCAGGTCAAAACCAGAGTAATCAACCGCCTAGTCTGGAGTCTGTCAAAAATGCTACTGCGAATAGCAGTCCTTTGTTTCAAGCTGCTAAACTCAGTGTGGAATATAACGTTGATAGCGCGACTAATGAAGTAGTGATGAAAGTTGTTGACGCTCAGGGACAGGTAGTCAGGCAGATTCCATCTGCGGAGATGCTGGATTTTGTGCAGAGACTTCAGGATTGGGAGAACAAGCAAAAAGGCGCTGTGATACAGACCAGCGCTTAAGTCTTATTGCTTAAGGAGAGATTACTATGACATCAATATCATCAACGGCGGCATCAACATCCGCTCAATCCATGTCACTCATTCAATCGGTTACCGGATTGAATGTTGATGTCACTAGTTTAATATCAGAACTAGTTTCCGCGGAGGGGCAACCAGTCTATAGCCAGATTAGCAATGAAGCTACTTCGGTTAATACTGAATTAAGTGGAATAGGGCAATTAAGCAGCGCTTTATCAAGCTTTCAATCTTCTTTGCAAACTCTTGAAACCGGTAGTGTTTTTCAGACTGACTCTGCAACTTCGTCAAATAGCTCAATTTTGACAGTTACAGCAGGAACCGGCGCAGTAGCAGCCAATCATTCGGTGGTGGTTGATAATCTGGCAGCAGCCCAAAATTCAATTACTAATTCTGAGTTTGCCACTTCCTCAGCGGTTGTTGGCACCGGCACGCTTAAGTTCGCCATGGGGGCCAGCGGCGCCGGCTCTTCCTTCAATGTGAATATTGATAGCAGTAACAATACCTTACAGGGTATTGCCAATGCTATTAATAATGCTGCCGGTAATACCTATGTATCAGCCAGTATTATTAATGTTAATAGCGCTACTGCTGGGGGCGGCATTATTTCCAAGTTGGAATTGACCGCCAAAAATACCGGCACTGCAAATGCTTTCTCGGTTTCCGAAACCGATGGAGGCTCAGGTTTATCCCAAATTACAAATTTAAATACTCAAACACCAGCGGCTGATGCTTTAATCAATGTAGATGGACAGCCGGCAACCGTTGGCAGTAACACCGTCAGCGACGTTTTACCTGGTGTGACTTTGAATTTGCAATCAGCAGCAACGAGCACCACAGTCAATGTCGGCGTTACCTTGAATACCAGCGCAATCAGTCAGGCGGTTAGCAGTTTTGTGTCTGCGTATAACAGTCTAAATGACACGACCCAGAGTTTAGGCGCATTTGGCGGCGTTGGTGGCACAAATGGACCCTTGATTGGTGATTCGCTTTTGGAGTTTGCTTCAAGTCAAATCAGGGATCAAGCAACTGCAGTCGTGTCTACGGCAAGTGGTTCCTATGATTCTTTGGCCATGATAGGTGTAACTATTAACCAGGACGGAGTCATGTCTTTGGACAGCAGTACGCTTTCCTCAGCCTTGAGCGCCAATCTGCAATCAGTTAGTTCCGTATTTTCCTCTACTAAAGGTGTGGCGACAACCCTGAATGATACTGTGACCAATTTATTGGAATCAGGAGGGAGTTTAAAATCGATTCAGTCATCTCTGCAAGATCAAATACATTCTTTGCAAACTCAAGTTACTAATGAGAAACAGCAAATGGATACTTATCAAGCCACTTTACAAGCACAGTTTACTTCAATGGAGTCCATTGTTGGCTCATACAATGATCAAGGAACTTTTTTGACAAATTGGCTAAAGTCAAATTCGTCATCCGGAGGATAATACCATGTATATTTCTGCAAACCGAAGAGCCGCAAATCATTATGCAGATGTTTCCTATAACAGCAGCTTAGGTGAGGAAACCCCGCATCGCCTGATTCAAATGCTGATGGAGGGATTTTTAGCCAGGGTTAACTCTGCAAAAGGTGCAATTAGCCATGGGGATATTGAAGCCAAAGCCCGCTACATTTCCAATGCTATTGCGATTGTAGGAGGACTTAACGCCTCGCTGAATATTGAGGCAGGTGGTGAGCTTGCCATAAATTTACGTAGTTTATATGCCTATATCAACGTTAAATTGGTTGAAGCAAGTGCCGAGAAAAGTATAGAAAAGCTTGATGAAGTGGCTGGTTTGATGCGTGAAATTAAAGAAGCATGGGATGCTATCGCTTGAATTCGGAAGATGTCAATCTAGAAAATATTACGCAAATAATTCGCTGTTTAGCTGATTTTTCCAGGCAAATTTCTCAGTGTTTAGAGAGTTTTGATTGGGAAAAACTGGCGGTGATACTGGAAACCAGACAGTGCTTTTTTGAGAAAACACTTTCCACTCCTTTTAGTGAAGAAAAAATCCATGAGTTAGTGCCGTTAATCGAAGGAATTTTACAGCAGGATGCGGATTCCCTTGCTAAAATCCAGGATCATAAAAAAAAATTAATTCAACATTTTCTTACGCTTGAGAATGGCCGCAGGGCCGTTAAGGCATACAGACAGGGCAAACAATCATAACGCTCAGGCGTTCGCCCTGTTTAAGATCATGGTTTTAACTGCATCCAAAATTTTTGAAGTTGCAGCCCGCCGATATTCCCATTTTTCATTGTTTTCCGGTAAGCGGACCAGCATGGTGGCATTGGCTTCAAATAGCAAAATATTGCCATCCTGGCCGATAGCGAAATCCATACCCCCATAATCCAAGCCAAGAACCATACGAATATTTTCCAGAGCAGCAATGGTTTTTTCGCCTAACAGACTTGTCATATCTTCAAGAAATCTGGCCTCAAGTGTTCGATATTCGGATTCGATTTCCATGTCAGCCGAGAAATAATGTACTTTCCAGTTTTTAGAAATGGCCAGGTGCATTGGATAAAGCTTTCCATCAACAAACATGACCCTAAACTTGTGACTGTCGCCCTGAGGATTTCTGGAATCTAGATATTGCATAACCAGCAAATCTTCACCTGGCAGGTTGGCAACTGTTGGTCTCAGTAATTCCGGCTCATCCACTCTGACAAAATATTGTCCGGTATGAAAACCGGGACTGCGTAATAAAATGGGGAAACCGATACCGTGTTCTAAAAATAGGTTTTCAGTAGTGCGGGCCATTAAATCTTGTCTGGATAGAAGAACTGTGCGCGGGGTTTTGACTCCGGGTAAAACCCCGAGCCTTCTAGCGTTAATCTGGCGTCCGGTTGGCCGTACTAAGGCAGGATGATTAATAATCGGTGAACTGCATCTAGCTAACAGGGCTTCGGCAGCATCCAGACCTTTACGAGATAAGTCAGCATCCCCGATAAAATTAATAATCAACTTATGTGGCGGCAAAGGTGTGGCTGGATCAAAGTATTCAGTTAATATCACCGTAGACTGGAAGGTGTGCTTGTCCAGAATATGATTGATTGGTACGTTACCCCCAAAGGCTGAACCTAAAATCAGAACAGGCAAGGCCTTGCCTGTGCCTCTATATGGCCAGGCAATAACAGCTTGTTCGCGGAATCCCTGTTCTCGAAATTCTGCCGCCTTGGCTTCGTCACCCAGACCTGTATAAACATGAGACAGTCCTTGCAGGGCTTTTTGTAGTGTTGGATCAAGTTCCAGGGCGATTAAATAATGTTTTTTGGCAGCTTCGTACTCACATTGTAATAATAAAAAATCAGCATAATTGACATGTCCAATGGGTAGAGTGGGATGATATTCCACTGCTAATCCAAAAGAATGGCGGGCTGCTTGATGATCACCAGCCTCAATTTGCAAAATGCCAAGATCGTTGAGAGCGCCAAAATTTGTGGGCTCTCTATTTAGTACTGCTTGATAATCGTTGCTGGCCTCTTCATCTCTACCGACAGAAAATAGAACTCCTGCTCGTTTGTAGTAAAAGTCAATTACTTCAGGATGGCTTTCTATCAAGCTATCCCAGGGGGCAATTCTAATATCGGCAATAAGTGCATTTAGGGTATTGAAAGCTAGTGATACTTCAGTTTTCCCCAATAAGGAAACATCCTTGCTGGTTTGTTCAAGAATCTGATTCAGGCGAGTTAGAAATTTGTTCTGAGTTTCAACTAAATCTGCCGGCGAATCGCTCGGCCCGTGTAATAGAGCTTTGCCGCAAGTTCGCGACCGCAAATTCACCTGGTCCTGCAACTCCAGAGTGACGACCGATTTTGAAACGCTCAAGGCGATGAAGGATGCGGGTTGTCGTCTGCTGGTCGTCGGTTTTGAATCCGGAGATCCGCAGATCCTGAGGCAAATCAAGAAAGGTGCCACGATCGAACAGGCCCTGGGCCTTCATGAAAAATTGCAAGCGCCTGGGGATAGCGGTCCATGGAGATTTCCAGGTGGGCCATCCGGGAGAAACTCCGGAGACGATCGAAAGGTTGATCCGCTCGCCGTAGCGCTCGATCCGGAAACAATCCAGGTCTCCATCTCCCATCCGTTCCCGGGTACCCGTTTTTTTGAAGAGCTCAGGGAAAAAGGTTTTCTGACAGAAGCGACAATGGCCGACGAAAAGGGCCATCAGCTTCCGAACATACGCTACCCCGGATCTGAGCGGGGAGGATATCGTCAAGGCGGTGGAGAAATTTTATTCCCGCTATTATTTCCGCCCGAGGATCATCTTTCGCATCCTGCGCCGGGCATTGTTCGTCAAGGGAGAGCCGCGGCGCCTGCTGCGGGAGGCCAAGGAGTTTTTTGGCTTCCGCTCGGAGCGCAAAGGGTTATATCCTGAGGGATGATTCGATTTTCGCGGCTTCATGTCGGGTTTTAAGCCCGGAGCGTTTTGCAACGCCAACTTGAAAATTGCGATTGCCGGAGCCTGCCGGAGCCTATATCTCCCGGAAGCCGATGACCTCAATGCCGGATCGCGCCAATTGCCTGCGCAGTTCGGGGCTGGTCAGGACGGAAAGTTCCTCCCGCGACGCATGGCTATTCTGCCCACGGGCATGCCGGGGCGCGGTATCCGGGTGAAAATAGATTTCAGTTGTCCCCGGGGGGAGGCAGGCAATGAACCGAAGCGCGATTTGCAGATCCATTGCCCCGCTGTCGTTCAGTCCGAACAAAAGTGGTTCGAACGAATTCCGTAGCGCCCGA
>CAVUMJ010000136.1:0-9581 GCA_963741375.1 uncultured Pseudomonadota bacterium | reverse complement strand
AGCAGCCTGGCGGCCATCGGACCCAGCCTGGACGGGTTGCCTGTCGATGAAGACGCCCCTCCACACCCGGTGAGCACCTACGGCAAATCCAAACTGGAGGGCGAAAGAATCGCGCGAACCCTGTTCCCCGATGCCGTGATTGTGCGTCCGCCCGTAGTCTACGGCCCGCGCGATACCGATGTTTTCCGGATTCTGAAGGCGGTGGCGCAGGGCCTGGTGCTCGAAATCGCCGGCGGTGAGCGGTGGTTCAGCGCCATCTATGTGGAAGACCTGGTGGAGGGCCTGTGGGCTGCGGCGAATCACCCCAGCGCTGGCGGGCGCGCGTATTTTCTGACGTACCGCGCCCCGGCCACCTGGCGGGAATTGGGCGCCACCGCGGCGCGGCTCATGGAACGGCGGCCGCGTACCCTCCGTACGCCAGCACCGGCACTATTACCGGTAGCGACCAGACGGAATTTAGGATGCGGCGCAATCACTAGGCCGGTCTGCGGTATTGTTAAAGGCTTGCCTTCCACAATCTCGTTCAGACCAATCAACTCGGCTGGGTCAACCGCGTCGATTTCATTAATCAGCAGCACATGTCCCAGACGGACAGCCAGAGTTAACGGGCCATCTATCCATTTCATACTTCCGCCATCGACCAGCATATACTGACCGAGCAAATCGTTCAGTTCCATGCGGCCATGACCGGTAACGGCATGTACGCCCCAATGCAGCCTGGCGGCGACTTGCTCCAGTAACGAGGTTTTACCGGAACCGGTCGGACCGGTCAGATACAAACCATCGCCATTGGGCGAACCTAAAAACGCCAGCACATCGCGCAAATGATCCTTGCGGAATACATAAGGCTTTTGCGTGGGTACATAAGGATTTTGAGCAGGCTCAAACCCTTCGACCTTCATGCTGGCTGGTGCGTTAATACCGAACGTATCGGCAATCGAATACTGTTTTATCATGGTGAACTCCTTATAAATGGGGTAAAACCCGAATCACAAGGCACACCACGACCCTGAAGGGGTTGGCGTACCCTTCGGGTGGTTTAAATCCCTGGCAAACCAGGGGGCGAACAGTTTTAGATCAAACTTAAAAACATCACATCAAGCCACAGACATTACTGGATAATTCCGCACGGGCAAGGATTTCCTCGTCCATAAAACGCAGAATTCGCCGGATGTCCGCTTTCAATCCACGATCATGGATTTGACCAAGCATCTGCTGAACCAGATTTCGTTTATGGTGTAACTCTTCCAAATTGGCGGTTTCCAGCCAGGTAAACAGGATTTTCCAAAAGTCTTTGTTCATGGTGAACCTCCTTTGATTGAAAAAAGGATTCACCACGACCCAAGGGGCGGATGAACCCCAGTGGGACTGCAAAACCGGAATTGACGTATCCGGTACACGAATGACTTTCTTCTCTCCTTCAAAACCAATAATCAACGCCAACGATTTCCTTTAACACTTCTGGATCAAATGGCACCTCAGCGCGTTTCCCGTCATCATCACGACAGGTCATGCGGATACGTTGAGCGGAAGGTTTTCGATAGGCTTCCAGCGTTGCTTCCGAACAATCCGGAATGAGCGCTTTGATGGCCGCTTTGTAATCGATCAGCCCTTGCGCCAGATAGCGGTTAACCCGCACACCCGAATGCTCGGCTGCCAGATAATCGCCCATCATCTCTACTAAGGCTTTTTCGTACTGCGCCTGCTGGAACTGAATGACTTCGATTTGGCCTTTGATGTCTTCAAGCAACCGCTGGTTTTGCCGGTAGTTAGCCGCCAGCTTTTGCCAGGCCAATTCACTGGCGCCCTTGGGTAGGTAAAGATCGCGTTCGGGATCCTTATCGGGTTCCTTGCGGTTCTTGACATTGGCCCAAAACGTCATGGCGGTTTGAATCAGCGTATTGATGAAGTTTTCATCGCGGCGGATTTCAAACTCCACGTCCTGGCCTTCGTGATAGAAGAATAGAAAGCCTCGTTCCGCTTCCGACACCAGTAATTGCTGTTGCACCTGATGCCAATAAAGCTTATAGACTTCCGACCATTCCCGGTTCAGTACTACATCCAGAAACGTGGTCTCATGCGGACATTTCACTTCCACGGGCTCGTTTTGTTCAGACAGGCCGTCAAACGATGCCCGCATCAGCGGAAACCGCTCCGACTCGCCGCAAACCGGCAATAACAAGACATCGTGCTTTTCCTCGAAGCGTTGCAAGGCCAAGGGCTCCTGACGGATGCCGGCCAGAATCAACGGGTTGTTGTCCAGGTTTTGCTCCAGCACCAGACCGATTTTCTCCGCATACAAACGCCAGGGCGTTTTATACGGGGAACGGTTCATGATCACCGCCGCTTCACTAGCACTGACGCCTTGTGATCGCCATTGCCGCCACGCATCGGATCGCTGCGAGACATCGATGATTTTCATCACCATTGCCCCTGCAACTGAATGTGACAACCCATGCGAATCGTCGAGATGCCGCGCTCAATAAGCTGACGTTGACAACGCCTGGCCCAGTGATAATCGGCAAACAACAGCAAGGTCTTATCGGCCGAACAGAAACACTGGCCGCCATAGCTTTCAACCAGCGCTTTCAGCTCCGGTTTGGACAATGGGTGCGGCTCTGTACTGAGCTGACCGGATTTCCAGGTGCGTTCCAGAAAACCACGTCCATGCCGGCGTAACACAGTGGGTGAATCATAGCGCTGCCAGTCGGTGTAACTGGGCATGCGGTTAAACGATTGATCAATTGCATTCATGACTTCTCCTTATGACAATGAGAGCGTCATGAACATCACCTCAAGGGCGATACATGACGCCCAAAGAGGGGGGAACGAATACCGGTCGCTAACATCTAGCTAGCACCGGCGAAGGTTTAAACAGCAAGCATCCAGCTAAGTCCGGGCAGAATTCAGGGTTTCACGAGCCTGATTCAAGGCTTGTTCAGCCGGTGTCAAAGGCGGTAATACTTCACCTTCAAGTGGCTGATTACCATTGGCAGATGCCGATTTGTGTGCTGCAGAGGCTTTATCCAGTTCCGCAATGGCGAAGGTTAAATCCAGCCCTGAGAACTTATTATTGGAATAGTCGTAAGCAGCTTGCCAGGCTCCAGCCAACGCAGTACGTCGCACCAATTCCGCCACAGCTTTTTGCACCTTGGAACTAATCATCGACAAATCAATGACACGCGGCGAGTCATTCGCACCGGCTACGGACTGAGCACCAGGATGACCTGATTCGGACTCAGTATCGATCCGGGTAGCCTGACCGTTGATTACCGTGGCGTCATTGATATCGTCTATACTTTTGCCATCCATTTCCTCGGCTGCATACCCGCATTCTTCTGGAAAAGCCGCTCGTAACGAGGCTGCCTTACCGCACTTGGCCAATTGTCCTTTCGGACGCTTGATCCACATGGCGGTGGGAACTTGCGAGTTTTTGCCGCCAGCGGTGCTGTAGGCTTCCATCCAGTACACTTCTTCAGTAAATGCACAGCGGCGGCCGTTAACCAGACGGTAAACGGTGACTGCCACCCATTCCGGAAAAGTGACTGTGACTGAGGTTTCCTGCCATTGATCGTTATCATCCTTATAGCGTCCGCTAAAAGTATGCGTCTTGTCAGGACCCCATTCCGGTCTATCCATACCCGCCCAAAGGCCGGTACGCGAGGCGGTCGTCTGGATTTCCATGATGGACGGCCATACGGTTTCCACACTGCGACCCAAGGCGGCACTCCACATCGGTACCACATGCACCGGTTTTTTGAAGATATCCAGCTTGCGGGTACGGCAGTAATCAAGCGCCATCATGATGGCTTCCGGGGTTTTGGCGGTTGGAAAAGTGACTTCTGTCAATACTTTCCAGGATTGCTCGGTTACTTCGTAAATCTGCTTGGCCTCAACTGGCATGGGCAAGTTACGAGTTCGGGTTTGGTTGTTTCTATTATTGGAATTGGACATTGCGTTTCTCCTTATCAAAAACAGAGGACGCAATATCCCCGCTGGGGATTACGTCCCCAAGGGATTAAATACACCGCAGCAGCAGAAAGCTGAAACGGCTAAGAAATTTCAAAAAGCGTTAAATTAGCCTAAGCAATCCAATCAGAACGGAATGTCGTCGTCGAAAGCTTCATCAGCAAACGCATGAGCACTCTGCTTCGATTCGACAGGATTCGACTTGGCAGATTGATTACGGTTTTGACGGGAACCCGAAGATGAATTGGACGCGGTTCGGTTTTGACCTGCTTTATTTCCAGTCTGTTTGCCGTTTTGTTCTAAATCATCAACCGAACCATTGGCCCGATCCAGCAATTGCAGATCGTTAGCAACGATTTCGGTGGTATAACGCCGCTCGCCATCTTTATCCCATTGCTGGTAGCGCAAGCTGCCTTCCACATAGATCTTGCTTCCTTTTTTTATATATTCGGCAGCAATTTCGGCAATTTGCCGAAAAAAAACCACCCGATGCCAATCAGTACGTTCTTGGCGCTGACCGGCTTGATCGTTCCATACCTGCGATGTCGCCAGACGCATGGTCACGACCATTCCTCCACCAGGCAGATAACGAACATCAGGATCGCTGCCGATATTGCCTAACAGAGTTACTTTGTTAACACCACGACTTGCCATAATGTTTACCTCCAATCCGGCCGCGCCCGGAAATAACTTGAAAACCCACAGGCGCGGCAGTGAGTTTAAGTCCGGGGTAAAACATCCCAACAGGGAAAGTTTTCCCTGGACAGGATAAAAAATATACAAAACAAATAAACATCGGGCTTAACGCACCCGACACGGTGATAAAAACATCCCCGCCGCTTAAAAACGGAACGCCAGCAAAAAATGCCGGATCAAATCGTCTCGAAAGACGATATGAAATGTTTGGTGTTGTTTGGGCAGCGAAATAGTCTTAAGGCATAAAAACTGCTGAAAATCATTCAACTGCTTCGAGATACATTAAATCAGAAAAATATTTTTATGGAATTGCAGCTAATGTCGTATTCGACATTAGCTGCAACATGATTAAACAAAATTTGCTTTACCATTTGCGACATCCCGTTTTGCATTTTTATGGAGATCGCATGGCAGAAAATACACCAAAAAAAATCACTAAACCGGTCATCAGTCGCCCAGTATTTGAGAGAACCATCAAGATCAACAGTGAACAAGCCATACGGGTAATACGCAAAAGCTATGATCGTTTAATTAAGTCGCTGTACGCGATTGATGTTATCTTACGAATAATTGGCGAGGAACGCGCAATAGATGAACTGGAAGGACTGGTCAGCAACATGATCGGCGAATGCGCCCAGCAACTTCAGGCTGAAAAAACCAGGTTGGACAAGATGACCGCCGATAATGGCATAACCGAAACCCCAGTCTATACCAATCCAACCGACTTTAAAGCCCAAATTGCTTCGCCGCAGATTGCTCAGTTTATTGAACTGATCAAGTTATTGGATCAACTGATGATCGTCATGGACACCCTATGGCTATGCCAGATCGTATCCAGTAAGCAATGTGTCGATGCTCGGTATCAATGGCAGCAAAGGCTGCAAAGACTGGCTAACCGGATTGTCACGATTGAACGGATTGCTCATAGGGCTGCTTATGATCAGGGGCGTGGTGAGGAAGTTCGGGTGGCAAGGGAAGAGTCTGGGTTAACGGCAGAGCCAGAGGAAATTGGAGTGAGCGAAAATCTGAGTTTTCAAGACGACGAAGATGTTAAGAGCTTGAGTGGTTAAGGCGACTCCAAAATGACTAATGAAAATTTAGATGTTTGCGTAAATATCCTATTTACAAATCAGGAAGCCTGGGATTTGGCGCAGTTTTTAAAACGTGCGGGTTTTACTGATTATCGAAGCAATGCAGTAGATGATGCTGAAGCCTATCGAATGTTGGCTGCCGGAGAGAAAGTTAGAAGTGCTTTGGTAGAATGTGGATACCGGCCACGATAAAATTTGGCCGTGTCATGAATCAGGAATATCCTATGTTTCTGAAAATGGGAACGCTTTTCATCGCAGATTGCTGAGTTTTTCGAGGGTATAATAATTTACGATTCGCTGTGAACTAATTTGAAATTTTAATTTTTCTTTCAATAAGAAACGGAATTTAAATAAGAAATAGAAGGCTTAGTACTGTGCTATCAGGCAGTTTTGCCGATTGTGCTTTGACAGACGAATTAAAAATACCTGGTCCAGTGAGCCATCTACTAGCTTGTTCATTTTTTGGAGTTTTTTTTGATGACAAACCAAACAGTAATTCAAATCCATTTGTATCGTGGTGCATCTGTTTAACAGGCCATAAATCTAAAGATACAGCTGAATTGCTTCTAACAAACCATTCCCTTTGAGTTTGACTATGGCAAACACATATAGCCGGTAACGCTGAAATTCTAACCAATTTGATGGAGGTTGCTGTTAGGCTAGCATTGAATTCTTCGGCAAGATTAGACGCAACATCAAGGGTTGGTAGTCGATCTATAATTCTTGGCTTGAATAAATAGTTTGGTAAAACTAAATTAGAGGCAAAAGCATTCGCTATTGCCTCCTTTGTTCTTGCTTCAGCGTTTTGTGGTCCAATGTCCTCTGCTGCACAAGGTAAAACTCCTCTGCCTCGATCTTCATGCCAATGTCCTATTTCATGGGCAAGCGAAAAACGTTGCCGTGTTGGATAGGTTTGAGTGTTTATAGAAATGATAGCAGAGGTATCGTTGCCTACAATTCTTGCATCGCAGCCGTCCAATTTTCGATAACGCACTGTTGCACCAAGATCAAAAGCAATTGCTTCTAAATCGATTTCTTTAGGATCAGTAATGCCGTAATTCCAAAGAATTCGTTCAGGTGTTGATAGTTGAGAGCGATCAATCCTTTGAATTTTCATCATCTAACAAACCCTGTTCAACAATATCATCCCATAGGCTTTCCCAATCTGAGTCAGATTGCTTTTCTCCATTACGAAAGGCAAGTGAAAAATTGGTATCTTGTTTCGCAAAAAGAGCTAATATTTGCTTTTTCTTTTCTTCAAGCCCAAAGATTACGGTTGATTTTTTCGTGGAGTTAGAAGTTGCCGAAATAAGATTTTCACGGATATTTTTAAGCTTTTGTTTTCGAATATTAGCTATCAAATCTAACGCTTTAGACTTCATTGTTATAGCTATATCTTCTGGGCTAACACCCCTGTCCCGAGCGTCCGCCAGTATTTCTTCATCTGTCATTGATAATATTTCATCAGCCACAGCTCTTCGCAATGCTTTTAATTTATCGGCAGCGGTTCGTTTTGTGCTATTCATTTTTCTCTCCTACCTGGAAAAAGTTTATCCAATCCTCGAAGAAAATTTTTCCGTGCACTCTCATATTGTGTTTTGGTCATTCCTGACATTTCAATTATTTCTGAAGCCGACATTTCGTCTTCAATGCCGAGAAGTACCCAACCAACGGCTTCATTTGATTTAAAGTGTTTCTCTATAGCTTTCAGGTCTTTACTGGCTATTGACCGGTTAGTTTCTGTTGATATTATTGATTCAGGAGATAATCTCTCATTACCAAATTTTTCCATTGGGTCAAAATCCGATTCGGGGGAATTATTTGGCAAATCTGAAGCCAGGATTTCTTCATCTTTGTAAATAAGATTACGTTCACCATCAGCAATGCTCCGCATTGCATTACAAATAAATGTGACAAAAAGCACATCACTCCGCCATTTTCTGCTCCCATCAAGTACCCGTAAAAAGGTTTCATTAACGAGTTCATCAGGATCTGAAAAGTCCGTTCCATAAAGAAATGATCGGGCGGATTTTTCGAGACGAAGCCAATCTGCGGCTGTTAAATTTTCTATTGCATCAGTAACCCTATCTAACTCCGATGCTGCATGATTTTTCAGTTCCAAATTCGTATTTCCAATAAAGGCCCTGTGATATAGGCGGAAAACTCGAAAAAACCAGACATATTTTAAAAATGTCCGGGTTTTAAATTTTATCCGCCTAAGTTAATGTCAATATTAATTTTGGAGACATGACAAATGAGTAAGAAAAATCAACACGTTGTACCTCATGGCGATGATTGGGCTGTAAAAGGTGCTGGTAATAGTAAAGCTACATCAGTTCATTCTACCCAGCAAGAAGCTATCAATCGTGCCCGAGAAATTGCACAAAATCAAAAGTCGGAGCTTTTGATTCACGGAGAAAATGGACGTATTCGTGAGAAAAACTCTTATGGAAACGACCCATATCCACCAAAAGGATAGCTTGATTTGCTTCGGGTGTGCATGTGATGTTCACCCGAAGCCATATTTCAAACTTACAACCTATTTTTTAAAGGTAAAATCATGAAGTTACAAGGTGCAGTTATTAAAGAGCAACATGTTACATTTGCAATCGTTATCGTTAAGCAATTTGTGATTCAATCTCAAATTGAGTTCCAGAAAGCAGCTACGGCTTTTTCCAATTGCTTCCCTGGTATGCCAATAGTACTAATGGCTCAAGACAGTCATGGAGCGCCGACTTATAGAGGCCGTAAGGATATTGTCAATTTTTTAGCTAATATTCATCCATCTCAGATACCTTGGCAAGAATACACTTTCAGCTGAATATGAAAGAGTATGCTACTAACCACCGCGTCTGCGAGCAATTTGGCTGACCACCAGAATTCATTTCCAAACGCCAAGCGGGTATGCGCGCGTAATGCTGTTCGAAGGCCAGTTCCACGAGATTCGGCCCTTTGTTTGGCGTCGTGGTGGTGGTCGGGGTGACGGCTTCCGGTCTGCGCCGGCGGCGATGCGAATTCGCCAAGGCGTCAAGTGGCGTGGCCGCACCCAGGTTATTGCCCTCATCATCTTCGACGCCGACCACTTTTTCGGCGTGAGGATCGACCACCAGACGCACATTTTTGCCTGATAGTTCATAGGGGACTTCGAAGTCACGACCCAGATAGGACACCGTGCCATCTTTGCGCACCCGGCGCTTGATTCGATAATAAAAAATAGCATCCAACCGAGCGGCCTTTTGACCGAGTTGTCGTATCTTCGGCAAGTCCTGTTGATAGCGTTCCAATGGTGTTTTATCATCAAGGCCACCATGTGGAGTGCGATGATAAACCTGCTCGATCCAAGCCCAGAGCCTAGCGTTGAGATCGTCCAGATCATGGATGCGGGAGAAATCCAGTTCGCTTAGAAACTGATCACGGAAAGTGCGATGCCAACGTTCCAATTTGCCCTTGCCCTCTGGCGCGTAAGGTCGGCAATATATGAGCCGGATATCCAGACGCGCACAAATACCTTGCAAGGTGGCGGCGCGATAGGCCGGACCATTATCCACCACCAGTTTCCTTGGTAGACCCCGCTTGAGCACGGCTTGTTTTAAAACGCCTTCGATGTCCAAAGCCGTTTCATTGGTGCAAAACGCGCTATGGGCGATTAAACGAGAAGCGTCATCCATGAGGCTAACCAAAAGGACTTTACAGCGCCCGGTCTTCAAGGACACGGTGGGGCCATGCATGACATCGCCATACCAGATGGCGTTAGCCGATTCAGCAACAAATCGGCGATGTTCCTCGGGAATGGATGAGGAACCTATTGGACATGAAAGGCCATGC
>CAVUMJ010000135.1:0-16749 GCA_963741375.1 uncultured Pseudomonadota bacterium | reverse complement strand
CTGACTCGTAAAGGTGGTCAGGGATGCTCTATAAAGCAGGCCTATATAAAACAACTTTGGCATAAATGAGACTGCTTGCGTTGAAGACGATGCACAAAGGCTGACTGCTGACTTGCTAGCGCCTCACGCGGCGATCGAATTCTATCTCCGCATAGCAATACGTATGCTTGAAGCAGGCCACAAAAAAATCATTGTTTTTCATCAACAGAAGCCACGCCTTCGACAACTTCGCCATCGCCCGGGATAAAATCCCCGGCTTCGATTAAAACGATATCGCCTTTCCGTAAAGTCGAACCGGCTACTTTGGAATAGTGTTCACTATAATGCGGTTCTTCCAGTTTTTTTGCGATGATATCGCGCTTGGCGCTACGTAAAAACTCCGCTTGAGCCTTGCTGCGGCCTTCGGCAACCGCTTCCGCAAAGTTGGCGAACAAAACTGTAAACCATAACCATAAGGTCACGTTTAGAATAAATCCGGCAGATTCTTCGCCTTCTCCACCCAAAGCTTGAAACCACAACAAAGTAGTTAACAAACTGCCCAGGTAGACAACGAACATGACCGGATTTTTCCATTGCTGTTGCGGTGTCAATTTTAGAAAAGAATGAATCACCGCTTGCTTTAAAATAGTCGGCTCAAACAGAGAAGTAGAAATAGATTTGGTAGTCATAATTTAACCTTTTTCGTATATTACTGATGGCTGATCATTTGTAAATGTTCAACGACAGGGCCTAATGCCAATGCAGGCACAAAAGTTAAGGCGCCTACCATTAATACCGTGCCAATCAGTAACATGACAAACAGCGGAGTATGGGTTGCCAAAGTACCCGGACCTGCAGGGACAGTCTTTTTGGCAGCAAATGAGCCTGCAATTGCCAATACCGGAATCATCAGCCAATATCGGGAAAACAACATTGCCAATCCAAGCATGAAATTATAGAAAGGCACATTCGCTGAGATACCGCCAAAAGCACTACCGTTATTATTGCCGGCAGAAGAAAATGCATACAGTACTTCACTAAAGCCGTGAGCGCCGGGGTTAAATACCGATGCCTTACCAGCGTCCATCATCACGGCAATAGCCGTACCTGCCAATACCATTAAAGGTGGAATCAATATGACTATGCCTGCCATTTTTACTTCAAAAGCTTCTATTTTCTTGCCAAGATATTCAGGAGTGCGCCCTATCATCAAGCCGGCAATAAATACGGCAATCAGGGCATAAATGATCATACCGTACAGACCGGAGCCCACACCGCCGAAAATCACTTCGCCTAGTTGCATCAACCACATAGGCACCATACCGCCTAGCGGTGTAAATGAATCATGCATGGAGTTGACGGAACCATTTGAAGCTGCAGTAGTAACCACGGCCCAAACTGATGAGTTAACAATGCCAAAACGGGTTTCCTTACCTTCCATATTACCACCCGGCTGATGATCGGAAGGGATTTGATCAACTCCAAGCGTTGCTAAGATAGGGTTACCACTTTGCTCAGCCGAATAGGTCACAAAAATCAGTGGGACTAATACCAGAGTCATTGCCGCCAGCATCACCCAGCCTTGACGAATATCGCCTATCATTTCACCAAAGGTATAGCAAAGCGCCGCAGGTATAATCAAAATTGCCAACATTTCCAGAAAGTTGGAAAGTGGAGTTGGATTTTCAAATGGATGGGCCGAGTTTGCGTTGAAAAACCCGCCACCATTGGTGCCTAACTGTTTAATGGCGATTTGTGAAGCCGCAGGTCCCAAAGCTAAAGTCTGCTCTTTGGTTTCGGCGGCCACTGTAATCGGTTTACCTTCTGCATCACTCATGGCTTTGCCATCAGCATCCAATTTAGGCGTTTGATAGCTGACCGATTCCTGCAAGGCCACGGCTTGATAAGGATTAAAGGTTTGCACCACGCCCTGAGAAACCAAAATCAAGGCTAAAATCAGCGAAAACGGCAACAAAATATAGAGATTGCTGCGTGTCATATCCACCCAGAAGTTACCTATACTTTGCGAATTACGGCGGCTAAATCCCCGGATCAAGGCAACCAGCACCGCCATGCCGCTGGCGGCAGACAGAAAGTTTTGCACGGTCAAACCCAGCATCTGAGTCAGATAACTCATGGTTGCTTCACCGCTGTAACCTTGCCAATTGGTGTTCGTGGCAAAACTGACCGCTGTATTGAAAGATGAGTCAGGTGTCACGGCAGGCAATGCCTGAGGATTAAAGGGTAAAATATCCTGCATGCGCTGCAGAAAATAAACCGCCAGTAAACCAAGCAGATTAAATACCAGCATGGCAATGGCGTATTGAGACCAACGCATTTCCTGTTCAGGGTCAATACCGCAAATGCGATAAAAAAACTTTTCAACACCTGCAAACCAGCGATTCAAACCCACCGATTCGTCCTGGTATACCCGTGTCATATAAGTGCCGAGCGGCCTTGCCAGCAATAGCAACACCACAACATAAAGCGTAATCTGTAAAAAACCTTGCGATGTCATCAAAATTTCTCCGGAAAAAACAAAGCGACAACCAGATAAATAAACACGGCTATCGCCATTATGCCGCTAAGCAAATATATCCAGCTCATTATTTCCCCCTTAAGGTATCGCAGCCGGAAATTAATAAACCGGTCGCGACAAAAAACACCGCCGTCAAAAGCAAATAGCCTAAATCCATCTGCATCACCTCTTTAGTTGTTTCATTAATTCGATCAGAACATAAAAGCCTAACCGCCAAGCGCACAATTTACAGAATGATTGATAAAAAAACCGTAAAAAAAGGAAGATGACTTGTAAAAAAAATATAAAAAGCCGTATTACGGCTTACTAAAATGACTGAAAAGAAGGAAGCGTGTTCACTTTAAAATACCGAAATATTCAAAGCAAACCAATCTGAATTGGTTAATGGTAACAAATTGATGTAAAAAAACTACGCCCGTCAGCTTTATAGCAAACGGGCAAAATCAATCTCAATTAATTGGTCACGCCAAGAATGACCGAACCGGCTTTAAATATGGCCGTAACAGCCTGACCTTTACGAATACCCAAGGTTTCAAGACTATCATTGGTGACAGTGGCTGCTACTTTTTCTCCGCCGGTAATTTCAATATCCACTTCAGCGTTAACCGGACCGGATTTGACATCACTAACTGTACCTTGCAACTGGTTACGAGCGGAAATTCGATAGCCTCCAAAGTCAGTTACCAGAATTATCTGCGGCGCTTTTACCAAGGCAACAACCGCTACACCAACTTTAATTCCCAAATTTTCAACTGAGTCTTTAGTAATAGAGGAAATGAGCGTAGCGCCACCCTTTAAACCGACATGTACCTCTGCATTGACTGCACCGATACGGACATCTATGACCGTTCCGCTAAATTGATTGCGCGCACTGGTTTTCATAGTGAATACCCCATATAAATGAAAAAAAATACGATTTAGCAAGAAAATCGCAATTTTGCGAAAGCTAGTTCAGAGACCATTCCACCTTAAAAAGACTTGCGGCTATTAATCCAGATGGAACACCCAATGCTGTAAAGCTTTTGATAATCAAATGATACATCATAATTGCCAAGCTAATATCATCTATTTACGGATAAAAAACCTTTAATGAGCAATTTGGTAATACCGATAACTTAGAATCTAATTCACCTGCAGCTTGCGTTCTGGTAAAATTTAACCAAGCTATGACTTCAACCAACCTTTTGATTTTCAATTTTAGGAATGAACGATATGCTAAAAAGTCACGGTTATGCGGCTTATGAAGCCAACTCTGCCCTGCGCCCTTTCAATTTCGACAGAAGGGAACCTGATTCGCAGGATGTTCTGATAGAAATACTATTTTGCGGCGTCTGCCATAGTGACCTGCATCAGGTTCGTGATGAATGGAATGGCGCCAAATTTCCTTTAGTACCCGGCCATGAAATAGTTGGAAGAGTATTGAAAACCGGCTGTGACGTCAAACATTTCAAGGAAGGCGATACTGTTGGCGTAGGTTGCATGGTTGACTCATGTGGGACTTGTTCCGACTGCCAGGAAAATCAGGAACAATACTGCGACCATACAGTTTTCACCTATAACAGCCCGGATAAGCAATCAGGTTTGATGACTTACGGCGGATATTCCAATCAAATAGTGGTTAACCAGCGTTTTGTTTTAAAAATATCGGATCGACTTAATCTTGCCGCTGTTGCGCCGTTGTTATGTGCAGGCATTACCACCTACTCTCCGCTACGCCACTGGAAAGTCGGCAGAGGCGACAAAGTTGGCATTGTTGGCTTAGGCGGGCTGGGACACATGGGAATTAAATTTGCTCATGCCTTTGGCGCACATGTTGTGTTATTCACGACTTCGCCCGATAAAGAAACTGACGCCAAACGCTTGGGCGCTGATGAAGTAGTAATTTCCAACAATCCGGAGGAAATGCAAGCTCATCTGCAAAGTTTCAATTTCATACTGGATACAGTATCGGCCTCCCATAATCTGGATCAATATCTGGGCCTGCTAAAACGAGACGGCAGTCTCTGTATGCTTGGCGTTCCGAACCAGCCTCACCCCTCTCCCAGTGTGGGCAATTTAATTTTCAGACGCAGAGCTTTGGCTGGATCCTTAATCGGTGGTATTTTGGAAACACAGGAAATGCTGAACTATTGCGCTGAGCACAATATCGTTGCCGATATTGAAATGATAGCCATGCAAGACATCAACACCGCTTATGAACGCATGTTGAAAAGTGACGTGAAATACCGCTTTGTGATTGATATGACCAGTTTAACAGCTGATTAGATTGTTTTTGGCGATATGTAAAAAACCCAGTCTAATGTGGATATATCCACATTAGGAGGCTGTTAGCAAAAGCTCTAATGGTGGTTACATCCGGATCCGTGTACATGACCATGAGTCAGTTCATCGTTAGTAGCTGCTCTGACATCGAGCACTTCAACATCAAAATTTAATACTTCCCCTGCCAGAGGGTGATTGCCGTCAATGGTGACATCATCGCCATTGATTTCCGTAATGGTAATAATCCCAGGCCCATAACTGACATCGGCGTGGAACTGCATGCCAATTTCCACGTCCATGCCTTCAAACATTTTTTTTGAAACTACCTGCACCATACTTTGATCTACCAAACCGTAAGCCTCTTCCGGCGCAATGGAAACATTAAATTTATCGCCGGCCTGTTTGCCGGTTAAAGCCGACTCCAACCCGGAAATAATATTTCCGCAACCATGCAGATAAACTAACGGCTCGGCGCCTATTGAGGAGTCTAATTGTTCGCCACCATTATTGGTTAAGGTATAATGAATTGAAACAGCTGTTTTATCAGTGATTTGCATGGTAGCCTTATCAGTTAAAAAAAATTGCCTCTATTATACAATTGTAAGCAAAATCATGTCACGTTGGAGACCACCTAGACCAAAATCAGCTCCTTATATTACTTTAGAAGGTTATCGAAATCTGGAAAGTGAATTAAAGCAGCTGTGGGAACGCCGCAAGCATGTCACTGTCGCCTTATCTGCGGCGGCGGCTGAAGGTGACCGTTCCGAGAACGCCGAATATATTTACCGTAAAAAGGAATTACGGGAAATTGATAGGCGAATACACTATTTACAAAAAAGACTACCTTCTTTGACTGTCGTTGCAGAAAAACCGACCAATCAAAATCAGGTGTTTTTTGCCGCCTGGGTCACTTTGGAAACGATGCGTGGTGATGAAATCACCTACAGGATAGTTGGAGCCGATGAAATTGATAGCAGCGGAGGAGGTCTGATCAGCCTGGACTCGCCATTGGCAAAAGCCTTGCTAAAAAAATCCCTGGATGATGAAGTGATCATGCGATCCGGCGATCAGGAAATTCGTTATTACATTGTAGCGATCAAATACTGAGATGTTGAGATGGGTAAAACTTTATTTTTCTGGCGGTTAAAATGGCTGCTTATCCTGCTAATCATGGTGATTATCGATATTGGGCCTTTTCCATTTACTGCCCTGATTTTATTCTCTATCTTTATTTACAGGCCAATCTGGTTCAAAAAGTTGATAGACAAACTCTATGCTAATAAACCATGAGAGATGCAGAATATCTTTTTGTTTATGGCAGTTTACGTAAAAACACTCAAGACCGTTTGCATCCTTTATTGCAGGGTCATGCCGATTTTCTGCAATTTGCCAGTATTCCGGGACAACTTTATGAAATAGACCATTATCCCGGCGCCGTAAACTGTTCAAACCAACAGGCTTATCGTATATACGGAGAAATCTACCAAATCCTTAACCCTGAAACTTTGTTAGCCAGTTTGGATTTATACGAAGAATGCAGCACCGACTTCCCTACTCCTCATGAATACAGCCGCTGCCAATTAGAAGTGAGCTTATCCGAACATAAAGCCATTAAAGCCTGGGTTTATCTTTATAACCGGCCTGTCACCGGATTAACGCAAATTATATCGGGAGACTATCGGCCATATCTAATTGACTATCAGAATTTCGCTAATCAATCTTGTAGATAACAATCGTAAAAAACCTAGATTTGATGAAATGCAGAATATCCGAGGAACTTTAAGCTGACATGCTCGATAATCAAAAAGAGCAGTTGAGCCAGCCAAACCCCGTTCGCCCTGAGCTCAGTCGAAGGGTGAACGGGGTTTGGCTGGCTCACCGAATGGGTGAATGCGTTGATTCGTCAAGGCTGAACAATACCGATTGCTGACGAGCAGTCAACTGCAGTTTCCAGGATTATACAAACTTTGAGAATAAAAAGTATAAACTGCCGGAAAGCAACATCGCTGCCGGAAAAGTCAGAACCCAAGCCATCAGCAAACTACGAACTGTAGCAAGCTGCAATCCGGACTTGCTGGCGGCCATACTTCCGGCAACCCCTGAAGATAATACGTGAGTTGTCGAGACAGGCAGCCCAAACATATCCGCCGCGGCAATGGTTGTCATGGTAACCAGTTCTGCCGAAGCGCCCTGTGCATAAGTCAGATGAGATTTTCCAATTTTTTCACCTACGGTAACCACAATACGTTTCCAGCCAACCATCGTCCCCATCCCTAATGCGATAGCAATTGTTACCTTAACCCAAAGCGGAATAAATTTAGTGGCGTCATCAATATTTACTTTAAAAGCTTTCAAATTACTTTTGGTATCAGCATCCAAGCTAACATTTTGACTTTTTTCGATAAACCGTATGGATTCCGAACACAAATACATGTCATTACGGACATTGTTTACTTCCGCCGTAGGTACTTTAGAAAAACTGCCGTACTGCTTTACCTGTTCACCGATATCACCGGTCACATCAGCTAATGCCGCCAAAACCTCCGGCTTATAATCTTTGGTGCGCACATATTCGGTTAGAATCGCTCTGGAGTTTTCCTGTATTGGATCCACACTAGCATTTTTTTGCAAACCTTCCGATGTCACTTTCGCAACGGCGGCAAACTCGGTCATATGCGCTATCGGCATGGCGCTATTCAAGGCATACGCCATCGGCACGGTGCCAACCAGTATCAACATGACTAAACCCATCCCTTTCTGGCCATCATTTGAACCGTGCGCAAAAGAAACACCGGTACAAGTTAAAATTAACAGACCACGTATCCAGAATGGCGGAGGATTGTTATCTTTTGGTTCCTCAAATAATTTTGGATTTTTAACCGCAAATTTCAAAAGCAGTAATATCAAAGCCGCAATGGCAAATCCAATCACAGGCGACAACAATAAAGAATAACCGATCTTGGTAGCTTGAGACCAATCCACGCCACTGGTGCCATCACGGCCGTGCAGTAAAGCATTGGTCACGCCAACGCCTATAATGGAGCCAATTAAGGTATGAGAAGACGAAGCGGGCAAACCCAACAGCCAAGTGGCTAAGTTCCACAAAATTGCCGCAATCAATAACGCAAACACCATTGCGAAACCAGCTCCGGAGCCCACCTGTAAAATCAACTCCACCGGCAGCAAGGAGATAATCCCGAAAGCCACAGCGCCACTGGAAGTCAAAACCCCTAGAAAATTAAAGAATCCGGACCAAACAACTGCAAAATTTGCCGGTAAAGAGTGGGTATAAATAACGGTTGCCACTGCGTTGGCTGTGTCATGGAAGCCATTGACAAATTCAAAACCTAAGGCAATCATCAACGCTACTCCTAGTAAAAGGTAAGGCGTCCAGGTCACACTAACATGTTCGGAAGCGGAAATGTCGCCGATTAGCCCATACCCGCCAAAACCCAAACCTACCAGTAAAAGTCCAAAAAAAACCATGGTAGTGCCGGGACCGGCCTTCTGGTCAAGATTGGGACGGCCTAATTGGGTTTCCTCCTGCGCTAAGTCGACTGTATTCATCTCTAACCCCTGAAAAATTTGATTGCTAAAAGTCAGAAAAAAAGCAACCATTTCCGGTAAGACATAGATTAACCTAAATACAGCCGTTGACTTTGGGATAGTCTGCGTAGTGGGCATGATAATGCCCACGCGTTTTGGCTTTGACTCAGCGTGGGCATTATCATGCCCACCCTACTTCCTGATCAGTTTAGGTTTGAATTTTTAATGACCGCTTTATTCTTGAATGGAATGGTAATTCATGGATATTACAAATTTATGACCATCCTTGACAGGGCGGAGAATCCGGGTCAAAACTGCATACTAAACAAACCTGAATACCAAGTTTATGCCCACTATTAAAATTAAAAGCCTACAGATCGGGGATGAAACGGAAATTCGTTTGCTAATTGATCACCCCATGGAAAATGGCCGAAATCGGCTGCCCGAATCCGGCGCATTGGCACCTGCACATTACATTGAGGAGCTTTGTATCAAATTAAATAACCGGACAGTGATTAAAGTCAATATGACTGGCAGTCTCTCCAAAAACCCTTATTTCAGCTTCCGGCTGAAAAACCAAATCAGCGGTAATAAGATTAGGGTTGAATGGCGTGATAACCGACAACTTGGCGATGCCGCCGAACTGATATTGCCGTAATTTCAAAAACTCAGAATTTCCGCACCTTGGTTTCTGGGGCTGGTGACCATGAAACTAAGCTGAGATTGAGAAAATTTTTCTTGCATATCGATCACCAGTCTTTCCGCTGTTTCATGCCCGGAAACCGCACAAAAGCCGGTTGGCCCCCAGGAAGTTTGACCAATCGCCACCGCACCTTGCTGTTGCAAACAGGCAATGGCCTTTGCCACTTCCGGACTGGTAAAAATACCGCCTTGCACCGGCGCGAAATGCTCACCAACAGAGGCCTGCAACTGGCTGATCACTTCGCCAAACTTCTGTATATCAGCTTCTGCAAAAGCCGGGAGGGCCTGCATCAACAATAGATAAGACAAGCGTTCAACTTCGCTACGCGGAAAAGCCGGCAATTGCTTAAAGGCCTGAATTTCCTGGACACCATGCAAACCCTGGCCGCGCTGATCAAAAACCAGAATAAAGCGCCAATGTTCAGGAGCATGCATTTGCACCAATAATGGTGGAGTAGCAGTAGCCGGGCCACGCCCGCCGTCAACCACCAGACCGCCTTTCTCAAATACGCCGATACCAATACCGGATCGAGTGCCTCTATCTGCAAGTCCGGCGATATCCCGAACGCTTAAGCCCAAGCCATAAAAAAGGCTAATTCCCATACCAATAGCCAAAGCCATTTGAGTACCTGAGCCTAAGCCGATATGTTCAGGAATATTGGATAAAATCTCAACTTTAAGCGTATCCGGAACCTTTAAAACCTGACAAAGTAGTTTGATACACTTTAATGCACGCTCCGACCCAGGTCCGAAAACGTTGAGAGCATCACTTTGGCTTATCTCCAGTCTGGTATTAATTTCGTTTAAGCCAATACCGATACTGCCGAAATCACGCCCCAAAGCTCCGCTAAGATCAATAAAGCCCATATGCAATCTGGCAGGCGCCAGGACAGTCACTTTTTCGTACATTGCTTTCACAAGCCGAATTCCATCAATTAGTAAAAACGGCATTATAGCGGATGATCAGCCCATCTTTGCCGCATGACATTTGTCTGATATAAAAAAGGGGCTATGCAGCCCCTTATGTCATGACAATTCGAACTAGTTGAAAGTTTTGCCGGGAGTAGCCGGCAAGGTCGGCATGGTTTGATCAGGAAAATCGCCACTTAGCGCATTCAAAAAAGCCACGATATCGGCAACGTCAGCTTCCGGTATATCAAGACCCAATTGCAGTTTACCCATTAACCATACGGCTTCCTTCAAAGTTTTAACTGCGCCGTTATGAAAATATGGCGCAGTTAAAGCCACATTGCGCAGTGTTGGAACTTTCCAAAAATGCTTGTCGGCATCTTTTTTAGTGACTTCCGCAAGCCCCAAATCTTTTATTAAATGATATTCCGCTTCAAAATAACCATTCGGCACTGTTGGAAATTTCTGGAATACGCCAGGACCATTAAATGCAGGGCCGCTATGGCAACCTGTACAGCCGTATTGTTCAACTTTTTCCAATCCGCGTACTTGAGCAGCAGTCAAAGCGGATTTGTTGCCGCCGACATATTTGTCATAAGCGCTATTAGGGGTAATCAGGGTTCTTTCATAAGCTGCAATCGCTTTGGTGGCATTATCTTTACTGATGCTGTCTTTACTGCCAAAGGCTTTTTCAAAAGCCACCTGATAACCTTCTATAGTTTTTAACCTGGCAACCACATCATCCCAGCTTTTCATACCCATTTCGATGGGATTAGTAACAGGACCTGCTGCCTGCTCTTCCAGACTGGCGGCACGGCCATCCCAGAATTGCACGGTATTGAATGCCGCGTTCCAAACTGTTGGAGCACTGCGTCCACCGGTTTGACCATTTACCCCCATTGAATTAGGCCGGTTGTCTTCGCCGCCCAGCATGGTGTTATGACAAGATGAACAGGAAACCGTACCGGTTGAAGACAAACGCGGATCGTGATAAAGCATTTTACCTAGAGTGACTTTTTCCGGAGTGGTGGGATTATTAGCCGGAGCCGGTGCGGTAGTCGGTAACGCATCCGCCGCCATGACAGAAAATGATCCCGCCAGCGTTAAAGCAGCAACCAGTATACGAAAATTTAACATGCTTTCCTCCTGAGTTATTATAGTAAGTATAAGTAATTTTATTTAAAATCAATCGCTTATAGCGTTTTCTCTATCTGGCGACAGAATATCGATAGACTTAAAATTTTTTTAATTTTATCTCTTTTCCACTATATAGGCCAATTCTTGTTAAAGCTGTTCTGGTTTAAAACCTAAACCGCTATTATCACGCACCATTTGGAAGAAGGTATTACAACCGCAGTGTTTTTCAGCCAATTTGCGGATATGATCAATGTCAGACTCAGGTGTTCGTAAACCAAAATAGATTGCCTTTAAGCATTCAGGATCAATTGGGAGCACGCCCGGTTTGTAAAAAATCCTTTTTTCATTTTCATAATGCCAGTGGTGACTTTTCGTTGTTAAATATAACTTTACAAGTAGATGGCTTAATGCGAATCCTTCTTCAGGTAATTGGTTTAGTAAGTCACTGATTGATTCATTTGGTTTGAGATATTTAACCTCATATGCTTCGGTGGATTCGAATTGTGACATAAACGAATAGGGAAATTCGTATTTGAGACATACACCTTTATGTCCATCGGCATAATGTGACCAGAGAAGCGGGTTATCTTTATCTAATGTGGTTGAAAACACTCCAACTGAATCAAAATTAGAATCAAAAACATTGAAAAAATCCTGATTATCCCTTAATGTTAACCAATGGTTACTCAAGTATGATTCTGGATTATTGATGACTTTTTCGATATCAATTTGGCAGTCAAATGGATCATTTAGTTCATCGCGTTTCGCAAAATACAAACTTGGGTTAACCAATGATTCAATCAGGTTTTTCTCTATCTTTCTGTATTTGTAACAACAAAAAGCATCTTGGCTAAGAACTGACACTTATCGTAAAAAGCAAAAAAATAAATATTGAACATTAATCTAACAAAAGCACGAAAAGCACGGAGTCAGGTCTTTCCAAAACACATCCCGGTAATGTCAAATTTATTCTAACATAAATATGCTTTATAGAAAGACCTGACTCCTGCGGCCACTTTGTGAGAAAAGATTTGAGCTTATGCGTTCTCATTATATTAGACAATTTCTAACAAATTAGGTTCGTAAGTCTCCTCTTCATTAAAAATCACCCCATTAATGGGGGCACCAGACCATGCACACTGAATATAAGCTTGAACTCTCGTTACATCGTCGAATATAACTTGTTTAACTTTCATTTTCGGGCCGCCTGATTTAAGCCTTACTTCATCACCAACTGTAAAATTTGTCATACTTCTACCCATGTTTTTTCAAAGTAAAAAGCGGATAATATCATTTAACGCGACACAAGGGTGTGGCTTGCTGCCGCTTGTATAGAAATTTGAGAGAGCGAAAGGGTCAGTTCCAAAGAGAGCGAAAGAAGAGAGCGAAAGGGTCAGTTCCAACATTACAACATTTAAGAAAAATAAGAGACGGACCACCAATAAATTCAATTTTATCAACCAGTCTGCTATGTGATCCAGCGTAAGTCAGATAATAAATCATCGTCGGCGATATTACGTCTATCGTGTGTCAGTTCAAATTTCACAACTGGTCTAAAAAATCTAATTGACCTAAATAGATTTACTTACCCTCTATATCTCGTTGAAGTCGATTTGGATTTTGCCTGCAATCAAGAACACGAAACACAACTACTTGTGCATCTATAATTCGGTAATAGATAGCGTAAGGAAAACGCTTGGCTAATAAACGGTGAAACCCAAAATGAATGGCATGAATACCACCATAAATTGCCAGAGAGTCAATTTCGGTAAAAAGGCTGTCAAAAAAATAATCACCGACACCTTGTTCCTGACGATCATAAAATTTCCGACCGACTGCCAAATCGGAAATCGCTGTGCGTAGTACACGGACTTTCATTCAAAATGAGAGCGTAATTCTTTTTTTGCAAGATCCCAATCCACCGTCTCGACAGCGTTGGATAAATAAGCAGCTTCGGTTTGTTTAAGCTCAGCTTCATGCCATGTCAGCTCAGGAAGAGTATCTTCTTCGTTGATTAAATCGCCCCAGAGCGCTTCAATGATTTTGAGTTTTTCTATGGCAGGCAATTGATGGAGTTCGGAAATAGTCATGCACAGAATTTTGCATTTAGAGTAATGATTCAGATACTAGCTTAGATAGTTCCTCTAATCAAGTACTATCATTCATTTCTAGATTTAAGCCCGGGTGGGCACGCTTTTTGTGCCCACCCGGAAACTCATTCGCCCTAATCGTCTGGGTAATATTTGTATTAATTTCTGCGGGCAACGGGCTCAGTTCCCACTTTCCAGCATTTCGCAAATCTTAATAGCGTTGTATAGAGCTTTTTAATTATTAGTCATATTTTGGTAAAAGTGACGCCAATCTGCCTAGGATGTCGGCTTTGGCTTTCGCACCGGAAAACACGCCTTCTTGCTTGGGTTCATTGACAATATTTACAAAAATAAAGTTCTTATCATGCTTGCGTACCCAACCAATAAACCAGCCATACTGTCTGTCCCCTTGAATCACCCCGTTTTTATCGACGGGTGAGACGACTGTGCCTGTTTTTCCATAAACGTCGTACGAATTTTTCGCCGCATCCTGTTTAAGCAATCGTTCCGTGAATTCGTAAGCTTTTTCCTTGACGGGTAACTCTCGATCAAGTAGCTTTTGCAAAAAGGCTAATTGCTGAAATGGGGTGATTTTCAATGAAGCCCGCGTAGCCTCGATTAGCGTTAGAGACTGTGAAAGAATTCAGAACCGTTCATAACCTCAGTTCGTAAAATCCTTAAACTAACCGGAATTTGACAATATCAAAGCTATTTTTACAGTTTAGAAGGGTTAATTCGATAAAAAACAACCTTCCCCCCCTTTTTTAGGCAAATTTTACTCTTTTTTCGCCATTTCTAGATAATTGGGCGCAGAAATTCCTAAACACTTCCACACCGAGTATATTTAGAACCCTTGTGAAGTTATAACTTAAGGCCATTAAACTAAATTCTCCCCGGCATTTTTCTAGACCACTCATCAAAAAATGCTGCATGCCTGCTCTATACTTTAGCGTACCAAAAGGATGTTCAACATAGGTACTGCGTTTTTTCATTTTTTCAGCTTTTCCTTTCATATGCGCTCTATGTTGATCAACTAATTCTTCATGCTCCCAACGATCAATTTTTTTAGTCGAACCCTTCTCTGTTAAGCAGATTGCACGTAATGGACAAGTTTTGCACACCGACCGCTTGCTCTCATAGCTATAGGTGTATCGACCGTTTCGCTCATGTAATTTACCGCACCGGGCAATTTTTTCACCTTGAGGACAGACATAACAGTCGTTTTCCGTATCGTAAATAAATTGCTCGCGAGTAAAACGCCCATCTTTTACAACAGGCCCACGCTTTTGCGGAATCGGCACATAAATTTCTATCCCTTTTTCCTTCGCTTGTTTCAACTGTTCGCCACTGTAATAACCTGAATCCGCTAATCCTATCAGATGCTCCGATCGCAAAACCTGTTGCGCTTTTTCCAACATCGGTATCAGTAATTGGGTATCGTTCCCATCTTGCGTGACATCCTCTGCAACGATGAGTTTGTGCTGGCTGTCTACTGCTATTTGGACATTGTAACCCGCAATGGTTTGACCGTTTTTGCTCAACAACCGAGCATCCTGATCAACCGTTGAAATTTGAGTCTGTGATGAGGCTTTTAGCCGATCTTGCAGCTTTCTTTTCTCAGCTTGCTGCTTTTTTAGACGCTCGATTTTTTGAGCCAAGTCTAGATCATCAACCAAGCTTTCAAGACTGCTTTCCTCGTCCTTGGCATCTTGTTCGGCCAATTGTTGTTGGTAAGCCTCAATCTTTTTATCGAGTTCCGCCAGTTGTTGTTCAAGTTTTTTATCGGTATAAATACCGTCTTTGCTGGCATCGGCTTTGAAGAAGCTGCCGTCGACAGCCACTTCATCGCCCTTAAACAGATTAAGTTGCCGACAGAGTAAAATGAAATCTTTATTAATAGCTCTTAAGGCTTCACTGTTGTCTTTGCGGAAATTAGCGATGGTTTTGCAGCTGGGTATAAGGTTGCCCGCTAGCCAAATGACCTCCAAATTTCGTGTGGCCTCACGTTCCAGTCTGCGACTGCTGTGTACGCGATTCATGTATCCGTAGAGGTAGAGCTTAATCAGGATATTGGGATGAAATGCAGGTTGTCCGGCAGTCAAACCTGAGTCGCTATTTTTTAAGTTTAAATCCCCCCAAATTGAGCGTTTCAACATAAGCATCTATGGCGCGTACTGGATTATTCTCGGATACATATTCATCAATACTGGGTGGTAAGAGCGCCGTTTGATATCGATTTAGACCAACCTTATAGTTTCGACCTGCCATATTTCGTTTCTTATCAATGGGATATGATAGGTATTATACCAAACACCCATCAAGATTAAATGCATGATTTATTGAGTATTTATTGTTTTTTAATCAAAAACAAGCAATTCAGACTGAATAATTGATACTGGGTATCATGAATTCTTTCACAGTCTCTAACGCTAATCGAGGCTACGCAGAAAACTCACAGAAAACTCAGCGTCAGTTCCAACATTACAACATTTTGCTAACCATTTGTGTACCAGATAACTGAGCTTTACGGTGTAGCGGAAACCGATGTCAGGTATACGATCCCCCATCGAAGAAAACGCCTTTTCACACGATCCCTTTTCAATTTTTCCATTTTTTTTATTTTTTCCATTTATTGGCAAACTGCTTGGAACAATTTAATATATGTGCTGCAAATATTGGGTTTTACTATAATTTAGCTTTGTCCATTACTCCTACCATGCAGTTTACGCAATATTTTCATTCAATACGGTTACGGCCAGACCGTTCCGGTATTGAATTGGCATGGATAGAACAGGTTATTACGCAACCAATTAAGGAAGTAGTGCAAACAGACGGCCGAATCCGCCGTTGGGCAGCCATTCCGGAAGCAAAAGGCCGCTATTTGCGGGTAGTCCTGCTGGAGGATGGTAAAACAGTGCATAATGCATTTTTTGACAGGTCATTTACGCCATGAAAATTAAATACTTTGAGCAGACTGACACGCTTTATATCGAATTTCGTAATACAACAATTGTTGAAACTCGTGATTTTGATGAAAACACCTTGCTGGATATAGATACACATGGTCAAGTTTGCGGTATAACGCTGGAGCATGCAAAACAGCGAATCGATATCCCGGATTTTTCCTACGAACAAATTTTTGAAAATGCCGCTTAAAAAATAAACAATTAAGCAGCCTTTTTTGATGATTGCAATGTAGCCCGTTTGCTGACGTACAAAATTTCGATACCTAAGAGTCGTCCTTCGGCTTCAAAATCTGCGATCGCTCCTGTCTCAAGTTGTTTGGATTGTTCCACCTTACCTTCTAAGCCCTGATAAGCGGTGTCCGCAATGGGGTCAAATTCGACCTTCATAAATCTTTCATCTAGTCAGTGACAATAACCATAGGGTCTACCGTTTCGTAATAGATTACACGCAACCACCAATCATGCTGAAAAGCTCCATGACAGCTGACCACCTTGGCTTTTGGCGCCGGAGCGCCTAGCAGAGGCTTGATCAGCAGGGATGCTGATCTAAAGCTTACACGGATGTATTCACAGCGTCCTCTACTGGACGCTCCGGGGTCAAAAGCCGAATAGCTGACGA
>CAVUMJ010000134.1:0-18364 GCA_963741375.1 uncultured Pseudomonadota bacterium | reverse complement strand
ATCTTCTTGATAAATTGGCCAAGGATTGTCTGTTTCACCAACGCCCTGTGCAGGCTTTGTATTTGATGCAAAATTCTTCAGCGCGGCCGGGTTTGAAATCGAAAATTGCTGAGTTTGCCTGGGTCGTTAAAAACCAGGTAAGGCCTTTGGGTTTTTTGCGTTTGGGATTGCCTTGCCAGTTAATGGGTACAGGTATGGCGTTTCCATGGGATTTAATGGTTACCGCGCAATTGGCTACATCCCATATTGTAGAAGATATGAAAATGGGATTGGATTTTGCCAAAATCGGCAAACCGCCCTTGTTTTGTCCTGACGCCTTGGTAACCAGTTTTTTTCCGAATACCGAAGCCGGCACAAAAAGCCAGCGTACTCGCTGGGAGCATGGTCATTTGGCTTTGGTGCTTAACGAAAGCCCTAAATTATTGCTGGCAGGCATTTTTAAGCGGGATCTGCAATTATTTGCGCTAGCTGCGGATTTGTGCGTTCCACCTTTGGCTTTACTGATCATTATGATGCTGGCGGTATTGATTGTTAATGCCTTATGGTACGCCTTTTCATTGAACTATGCGCCGTTATTACTCTCAGTATTAAGTCTAGCCATATGTCTTGCTTCTGTTGTTCTGGCCTGGACAGGCTTTGCCAGACATATCTTGTCTTGGTATGATCTGGCTTTCTCATGGCTCTATATAGTCAAAAAAATCCCTCTGTATATTCAATTTTGCTTTAATAAACAGTTGGAATGGGTCAAGACCAAGCGTGATGAATCCTAGTTTTCGTGGCTTGAACTGAGAAAGTGGATTAGTCTGAATACCCGTTAGAATTTTTCTTTAATGCTTGAGCATCGTTTTGTTTGCATGGTTACTCTTGCAGATATTAGCGATTTTAATCTAATTTTAATTTTTCCAAAAAATAGACTATTATTTAGCCAAAAGCGTGGATTTTTGACATTGAGTTTGATGGGATTCGGTTTTGAAAGCAGAGAGTGAACAACCATAAAGTAAGTTAACGGAAATGAACATGTGTTATAAGCTAATAAGCGATCGGTAATAACCCCCTAATCAGCTATGATATGGTGGTTAAGTGCTTATTAATAATGTTAGAATAAAAAGTAGAACAACTGGTAATGATTACCTAATGAGCTATTTCAAGCTGAAGAAACCGACTAAATTACCTATAGTTTTCTGCTTGAAATCTAATGCATGTCCTTTGTTCAAATGACTTATTTTAAGCTAGTCATAGCATCAACTCGGTTGCCATTTCTTAAAGTCTTGTTTTTTGCGCCAAATGGGTTAGCCATATTGTTTTTTGAAGAAAAACACATGGCATTCGTTTGCTTGCATTAGCTAATGCCATTTTCCGAAATTGAGGATAGCATAGTTTTAATTTAGCGGAATACTGAAAATTAATTGTTGATTTGCGCAGCAGTTTTTTTAAAGAGCAAAATAGGAATGCTTGATTTATAAGGAGATAGCCAAGCCAAATATTGAAAATTAAAAATCAGACGATTAAATAAAGATGAAAATATTAGAAGAACAAATTCGTATTGATTGTCCGGATTTTGAAAGAAAAGTTTATTGCATTTTAGGTCTGCCTTTTGATGCGGTCAATTTGCATGATGTCTGCCGTTTAGTCAGGGAGGCGGCTGCACAACGAACGCCTTATTTTATCTCAACACCTAACATTAATTTTATTATTACCTGTTTAAAAGATGCCGAATTTAGGCAATCGGTGTTTGATAGTCATTTAAGCACAGCTGATGGCATGCCCATTATCTGGGTTGCCCGTTTATTGGGTATTCCTTTATTTGAACGGGTGACTGGTTCCGGGATGTTTGAGCTGCTGATGGAAACCACCAAGGAAAGATTGAATGTGTATTTTTTTGGCGGTCCGGATGGCGCTGCTGAAAAGGCTGGCGATACTGTTAACCAGGGAACGTCGGCTTTGAGATGTGTAGGTTTTCAAACCCCGGGTTTTGGCTCGGTTGAAGGTATGAGTGCCGATGGAACGATCGCCAAAATCAATGATGCCAACCCGGATTTCGTTGTGGTGGCGTTAGGCGCCAAAAAGGGCAATGCCTGGATACAGTTAAATCGTGCTAAATTGCGTGCCCCGGTGATCAGTCATTTGGGCGCAGTTGTTAACTTTTTGGCGGGAGATGTGAAGCGCGCTCCGAAAATGTTACAAGCGATTGGATTTGAATGGCTATGGCGGATCTATGAAGAGCCGCATCTTTGGAAAAGGTATGCTGTAGACGGATTGCAGTTAGTGAAATTATTTTTCTCCAGAGTGATTCCTTATGCTGTTTGGCTTAAGCGGCATAAAAGCCAAATTAAATTCGCTCAACCGTTAAGTGTTAAAGTAAATAACGAGTCGGAAAGTTTAATTAGCTTAAGTTTATCAGGTCAGTGCTCGGCGCAAACTATAGAGCCTTTGCAAAAATACCTGAGTGAAAACGCTTTCAAAACTACTAGTTTTGAATTAGACTTGCAAAACGTTGATTATATAGATTCCGCTTTTGTTGGTTTATGTATTTTGATTAAAACTTGTACTAAAAATCATAACGGTTATTTGAATTTTTTTAATCTTAGCCCGGCAGTGAAACAAGTTTTTATTTGGTGTTGTGCTGAGTATTTACTATTGTAGAAGAGGCGGAGGAGTATTTATGGAAAGCCAGCGTTATTACAACAAGTGATAGGTTTTAAATTTAATATGAATATTCCGACTTTCAGATATTGATGATTTGTTATCCAAGCGTAATTCTCTGTTCTATACATAGTCAGGTGACACAAAGTTTGTTAATGCAATTTATAGAAAAGTTAAAAGTAATTTAGATGAATCAAGAATCAGCAAATTCTAAAAAATTACCTTCTGGCGTTTATCGGAAGTTTTTTATGCTAACTGATTATTGGCAGGGTAGTAGGGTTGACCCTGAGTCATTGTTGGTAAAAATACACTCCGGTGGTGATGCCGCGCCTTTTTTTTGGGTTGGAGCGCCAAATGAGTTGATTGAGATGATTTCTGCTGTTGGGGAGGATAGATCAATTTATTGTATTCCGAATACGGTAAATGTTTTAAGCCCTATCAAATCTACTATTATTGAATTGGGGCAATATTTTGCAGATGAAATCGTCAAGGCTAATCCTGAAGGACCGTATTTGTTGGGCGGCTTGTGTAATTCGGCGTTTACCAGCTACGAAATAGCTAAAATACTGGAGGAAAAGGGTAAGCAAGTCGGTTTGTTGCTTATGATTGAACGGGATGTGACTCAAAAAAACATAATCATCCTATTGTTTAGAAAGATTTATTGGTTTATTGAGACATTTAATCGCTGGACGATTTTTTTCAGCAGAAACCCCGGAAAGTTTTTTGCTTTGCTAGCGCAGAAATTTTCTCAGTATATTTTACGTAGAAAAGTTGTCGGCGAACCTATTCGGGACGAAATTTTATTATTACCCGATGATTTAGTGTTCGACAAAAGCAATAAAGATAATTATAAGTTAGCCGGTTTTAAAGGCAAAGTGGATTTGATTTATGTCAAATGGGGTTTGCTGGGATATTTTAAATTTAATTATTTCCGGAAATTATGGGATGAACTGGCACTTAACGGCGCCAATTTCCATATTATTGATGGTAAGTTTCATATGCCGCCAAACTGGCGGGCAGTTGCAACAATTACAAAACAAATACTCCAAGATAATCATTTATAGTTTATTGATCGAGCCTTTAGCGATAAATTGGCCGGATGAGATGTACCCGCCGTTTACAGCTTTAGTCTCAATTAGTGACTGACGAGTATATATGCGCTGATAAAACATATTTAGAATAACAGAATAGATATTAAGTAATTTTGTTAAACTGATTAATTGAATCACCGCACTTTTTTTGAGGTAAAGTCGGTTATAACTGACGGTCATGGAGATAGTATTACCAATATGTCAATTCATAGCGGCTTTGTGAAGAATGTTGATCGGGATCACTTGCAGAATCCTACTAAACAGATGATTGGATGCTAAATGATTTATTATGTATGGTGCGAAAATTTTCATTTTAAAGTTCCAGTCTGTTTTGCAGGCTTGTTTACGCTATGAGTGTGATAAATAAGATTAATCCTGTTATTAATGAAGTTATCGTTATCGTTTGTAAATATAATTATAAGAATACATAATTGAGAGAAATTTCAAATGTCGACTATGCGTCTTGAAAATGAATTGCTTGAATTGTGGAAGAAGCTAATTGGTTCCGATGGTATTGAGGTAGATGAAGAGTTTTTTAATATTGGTGGAACGTCTTTAATAGCGGCTCAATTGTTTGGTGAAATCGCCTTACGCTATAAAGTCCGCTTGCCTTACACTGTCATACTGGAAGCGCCGACAATCAGAAAATTGGCGGCTTATATTCAGACTGCATATCAGGATACCCAGAAAAGTGTTTTAGTGGATTTAAAAGGGGGCGATAAAGGGATTTTGTTTCTTGTCCATGATGGACTGGGTGAAACCCTGTTGTATAAAAATCTGGTGTCACGCATGCCGGAAGGCTTGGGTGTATATGGCATTCAGCCAAAAACCAAGCCCCGGATACCGATGATGCATACCGATCTCAGGGATATGGCGGAATATTATGTTGGAGTGATGCGCCATATCCAACCGCATGGTCCGTATTTGATTGGCGGTCTATGCGCCGGTGGCGTGATAGGTTATTTAATGGCGGAAAAATTGGCGGAGCTTAACGAATCCGTTCACACTGTCATTGTTCTGGATGCCGCTGCGCCGCATGTTGAGGACCCTATAGAATTTGATCAGTTGAAACGCGCAGAGCGTTTTCAATCCATGCTGGATTATTACCAGAAAGCCAAAATCGATAAACTGACTCGTTATGTCAATATTGGTTTCAGCATTATCAAAAAATCCTTTAATTATTTATTCTGGAGATTGAATTTTTATTATCGGAGATTGCTGATAGTAGTGTTGGAAATTGTCTTGAAATATGATCTGAATTGGCCTGGTTTTCTGCCAACTGTGACGGTGCTTGAGACGTATTATCAAGCCAGAACCAAATACAAACCGAATCCTCGTTCAAGTATCAGGGTATTGCTGGTGCGCGCCACGGAAGCCAAAACCAAAGATGTGGACGATGTGCCTTGTTGCTGCATGTATAAAGATGAAGTTTTCGGTTGGAATACCTGTACCGATAGGCTTGATATTTTGGATATTGACGGCGGTCACTCCAGCATATTGAGGGAACCTTATGTGGAAGCTCTGGCCAATAAACTAAAGGATATTTTTGTAAGAGAGGGTTTGAAGTTTGAATAAGGCGAATGTGGTTGTAGTCACTGTTTCATATCAATCCGCATCATTCGTGATTGATTGTCTGCAATCAGTGCAAAATGAACGGGCTTTAGCAACGGATTTGAATATTAAGATGGTTGTGGTTGACAACGCTTCCGGCGATACCCCGCAGATTGCCGAGGCAGTCCGGATGAATCAATGGTCGGATTGGGTGACGGTTCTGACGGCGCCCCGTAACGGCGGTTTTGGTTACGGAAACAATTTTGGCGTTCAGTATGCGCTGGCAAATTTGCAGGTTGATTTTTTTTATTTTCTCAATCCGGATACCGTGTTACGGCAATCCGCCATTCCGGAACTAGTCAATTTCTTAAATCAGCATCCTCAAGCAGGCATAGCCGGAAGCTGTTATGAACTGCTTGACGGTGAAATTTGGCCGTATGCTTTCCGCTTCCCGACTATTCTAAGCGAAATTTCCGAAGGTATGGAATGGGGTTTGGTGGACAAAGTATTGAATAAATGGAAGGTTCCGGTAGATATGCAGCAAATCGAACAACCTGTCGACTGGATATCGGGCGCCTCCATGATGATGCCTAGGTCTGCTGTAGAGCAGCTTAAAGGTTTTGACGAAAGCTATTTTCTGTATTTTGAAGAGACGGATCTTTGCTTGCGTGCACGGCGGATGGGAATCCAAACTTGGTATGTTCCCAGCAGTCGCGTCATGCACAATTCCGGTCAAAGCACCAAGGTGACTTTGCTTAATACTGACCCGAAACGCTTGCCTGATTATTGGTATGAATCCAGAAGGCGTTATTTCATCAGAAATCACGGTGTTGTCTATGCCATATTCGCCGATTTGTTTGTGGTTTTGGCGAAGACTGTTGGTATTCTAAAATCTATGTTTAAGTCCAAGCTGTTAGGTAATAAAGACAAAAAAGTGCCTTATTTTATTAGGGATGTAATAAAACACAGCCCAATTTTCCCTGGAAATCGCAAAATAGCGCCTTTAGCCAGCATGTTGCTCAAACCGGAAGAGACCGTCTAAAAATCTGCAAGCCTCTTTGTTTTAACCAAGAGGCCTGCAATGATGGATTTCACTAAGTGCGTTTCAAGTTGCTATCGCTGCAAGCCCGGACACCACTTGAATTAATTGCCAAACAGGCTTTTGATAGCATGTTTGGCTTGGCTAATGCCAGCCTTTGTGGCGCGAACAGTGGCTTCAGCAGGCATTAAAATATTGCCGCGAGTCCATTCATCAGGTCTGGCTTTGAAAATGGTGGAATGAACTGTGCCATTCCAGTGAGCGGGCGCTTCAGTTGTATAATAGTAAGTTGCAAAGGATTTGCGAGCCACGCCGGGAGGGCAGTTGATCGGCGTTACGCCATGATAGCTGATATTGCTGGTGGCAAATCCGCAAATTCTATTAAACACCGGGGCGAATGAGCCGTGACAATGCTGGACTTCCTCATCCCAAAGATCCAGATATCCGCCATATTCCTCCTTCCAGTCTTTATTGAAATAAATCAGCAGATTTAAACGGCGGTGCCACTGCTTTTTTTCAATGTAATTAAAGTCAACATGGACATCAAGTCTACCACCAGCGTTGGTTTCATGGATACCGCCGCCAGCTAAATCTACATCAGCGAGTAGATTTGGAATACCAAACAAGTCAGAGAAAGTGTCCATAAATTCTTTTGACGCCATTATTTCGTTTAATTTGGCGATTGGAGCAGGAAATTTCGAAGAGTCTGAAACTTGAATCTTTTTCTTTTCATTCACTGCAGAAAATTCACGGCCTAGTTTTTGCGCTTCTTGATACGAAGGGAAAGATTCAGCAATGGCATTGGCAAAATCTTCGTCAAGGAAGTTGTCAATACAAAAGTGAGGAAAGTGTTTGGCATTTTGAATTTGTTCTTTTAGAGCGTTATGATCAAAATAATTAATTAGTTCCATGGCGACTCCGAATTAATGTTAAATAAATTTTAAAAAAGACAAATACATAGCAACTAATAAATATAAGAAGAAAAGATTAAAAATAAGCCTGGAAGGGGCAATCTATTTACAATTTCCAATGCCTAAATCTGTTAATTCAAGCTGCTAGCTGTCAAAAACGCAAATTGGCTCTATCAAATCTTGAAACGAGAGCTCTTTGCAAAAAATGGCTGTTTAGTGTTCTGAATCAAGCTAGTGTAATAAACCAAGTTTAATGGCGAATGTTTCCAATTCAGAACAATAGACCCAATTAATCAATCATTCCTGTTTTTAAAGACACATATGAATAGAATATAGCAATTCCAATTCTTTTTATTTAATCTAGATCAAGTTTTTGGAAAAAAATCAAACAGCGGTTTTTATGCCGCAACCTGTTCAATTGTGTGTACAAAACTGAATTTTGAACACAAAACTGTTCGCAATAGGTTCGTATTCACATGAGTGGCGGAAATCCTACTGTTACGGTATGCAGTTTACAATGTTAACGTTTATACTACAATAAGCGCAGCAAGTTCAATTAACTAAATAAATTTACTGATAGAGTCCGGTAATGTAAACTTTTACAGGTTTACTCTTGATTATTATAGTCAGTAATCAATAGAAAAGATTGCTGTTCCATTCGTTTTAATATCTAAAGCGATACTTTGTTCAAAAGTTGCATTCTCTGAATAATCAGGCTTTGATAAAATTTATATATCCAGGTATGCGTTGCCAATACGTTTTTTTTGCTACATCGGAAACTGAATAATGTCTGAAAAAGGTTCGGAAAAGTCACTAAAATCAAGAGCGGTTTTGGCATTAAAATGGACTGGAAGTGAAGTGTTGATTCGTCAGGTTTTGCAATTCGGCACAGCAGTATACATGGCGCATCAACTTAGCCCGGAAGAGTTTGGAACATACGCATTGCTGGCAATTTTTACCGATTTGGGTGTTTTGTTTATCGAAGGCGGTTTTACGACGGCAATTCTTTTGAAGCGTGAGACTACCAAAACAGATGAGTCAACCATCTTTTGGTTTAATATTTTAATTGCCGCAGTGGTTTCTTTCATACTTTGGGTTTTAGCGCCTATTATTGCAGCATTTTATAATAGGCCGGTTTTAGCGCCTTTGCTTGAGGTGCAGACCATCAATATGTGTATTGCTGCAATTGGTGGCACCCAGCATTCTTTGCTGACTAAAAAGCTTGAGTTTAAGACGCCGATGTTATCCGCTACGGCTTCAATTATCTTTTCATCTATCGTGGTCTGCGTTCTTGGATTTTATGGTTTCGGAATATGGTCGTTGGCCGCCCAAAATTTTACTTATAATCTGGTTAACACGGCACTTTTATTTATTTTAGGTGGATGGCGGCCTCATCTGTTATTTAGTTTTCGTTCTCTCAAGGAAATGTTTGCTCTGGGCAGTTTTTACATGCTTACCGGTTTTGTAACTGTGCTTTACGCCCGGTTGTATTCATTAATCATTGGTAAATACTATAGCGTTCATGATCTTGGTATTTATAATCGCGCTGAAAACACCAAGCAATTACCGGTTGATCTTTTACAAACTATCTTGCACAGGGTGGCTACTCCTTTGCTGGTTACAGCCGCGGATGAAAAAGATCGTTTGAGACGAGGGTTGGTTATGGCGAATCAGGGGATTATGTTTCTGAATATACCGATTTTGATTGGTTTGTTAGCAACTTCCGATAATGTTGTGCCCGTTCTGTTTGGTAATCAATGGCAGGAATCTGTGCCTTTTCTTTATGTTTTATGTCTTTCAGGTTTGTTTATGCCTATCATCGTCGTAAATTCGAACATATTAAAGGCCATAGGTCATTCAAATTTGTATTTCAAACTTGAGCTGTTCAAAAGAGTTGTAGCCTTGGTTCTGGTCGTGGTGGGCTTGCAATTTGGCATAATGGGTCTGGCCTGGTCCCAGGTTGTGGGTGGTGTATTAAATTTTTGGCTGAGTGCTTATTTTTCCGGGAAATTTCTGCAATATGGGATTTGGAAACAGACATTGGATTTTTTGCCTGTTACTTTGATTGCAACAGTGATGGGCGTCGTGGTTTTTGCCGCAGGCCAGGTTTTCGAGATGCCGATGTCGTTATTACTTTTGACCCAGATTGCCATTGGAGCATTTTTGTATGGCGGACTTTGTTTTTTATTTAAAGTCAATGCGTATTCGGTAGTTCTGGCCGCAATTTTGAAGAGGCGTAGCGGGAGTCCTGATTAAACTTGGTTGTTTGGTTGTTCGGTTTAGTCTTGATGAAGCCGGGCGGAACAAAAGATGTTGGCTTGGAGTGTTTAAGTTAGTTTGCGTTGCTATGCAATTGGCTTCGAATTTATCAATGACGCTGTGCGTTCAAGGCTAGGCATTAATTTTTCACTACGTGAATCATTAACCCTTAACCCTTTTTGTAGCTGACGTGTTAAAATCCTTAAGAAAGTTGCGTTGATTTTTTTCTTAAATCTGCGTGGTAAATTAATTTTTTTGGTTTGCAGTTCGTCGATTTACGCACAGTCGAAAATAGTCGATATGCCGGCATTGCCGAAAGATGCTATGGCGAAATTTGGAGAAGGTTGTTCGCCATGGTTTGTTATCATGGGGTTTAGGTATTTTTAATTCAATTTTAATCTTTTCATGTGTTTCTTTTTCTTTATACTTTGCTATCCTTTAACTCAAGAGAAGATTGATTCCGGGGCTAGTTGATGAATCAAAGTATTCTCAATGTGGCCCAAAACTCAGGTTTTGGTGGTCAAGTTTAACTAAACCCGATTTGAAAGTATCACTTTCATAATCATGCTTTCTCAACTTTGAAAATTGGATGTCAGGGTTATCAAATACCTGTAATGCAGAGCGAATTAACATTTTTTATATTTAATGATGTGTTCTATATTTACGTTACAGCTTTAATCATGTTGGCCAAATCAGTTTCTTCTTCCTGCACTCGGTTGCGCGGAAATATATTTAAAAACACCTAAGTTTATTCAGTTTGAGAATAATAAATTTTAATAAGTATCATGATGAATAATCAATTTCAGGAATATTTATTGTTTGCATTTTTTTAAGGTGTTTTGAGTTTTTCGGTAGGGAAATGCTAAATTCAGATGTTCGCTACCATTTGTTATACAGGCCATCCGGTTCTGCTAATGCAGCTCAATTGATACGGCTTCCTTGCGAAAGGGTTTGCCGCTGATATCGGAGTTTGCCTGATTAAAACGATTTTATTGCTATTTAGTGTGAAAATTATGGGATTTGAGATGAAAACGCAAAATGTTAAATGGAATGTTTTTGGCTTTCATAGTGATCAGTTTTTCTTCTGCAAAGTAAACACCAGGTATAAAGATCAAGATTCAATACCCTTGTTTTTTATCAAAAAAGTCTGTTCTCCTTTTGGAGGGACAAATTTTGCTGAGTTGGATCGGTTGCCCGGTTCAGCAATTCTAAATTCCAATTAGGAAGGAGAATAATATGAACAGATTTATCGTTAAGAGCTTGTTATTGCTTGTTTGTTTGACAACAACAACCGTGGTTGGCGCTGCCGGGCGAGGTCCCCGCACTACTCCTGCCACTTCAAGCACTACCGGGAGTGGGGCTTTAACAGTTGCCGCGCCCATTATCAGTTTATCCGCCTCATCTGCATCCATTGCTCATGGCGGTAATGTGACTTTGACCTGGTCATCCATCGGTGCGGTGTCCTGTACCGGGTCTAATGGAAGCAAGACTAGCAATGAACCGATTTCCGGCACAGTCACGGAAACCGGTTTAACCGCTTCGACCTCCTTTACTTTAACTTGTACCGGCGCAGGCGGCACAAGTTCACAGTCAGTCGCGGTAGCGGTTAGCGCCGCACCCGGGAATTCGAGTAGCACACCGGCGCCGACAGTTACTTTAAGCGCCTCATCCACATCCATTGCTTATGATGGCAGCGTAACCTTGACCTGGTCATCCGCTAACGCCAATTCCTGTTCCGCCAGTAATGGCAACAATACAGTCACTGAGAGTACTTCCGGCACTGTTACGCAATCCGGTTTAACCAAGTCGACGACTTATAGTCTGTCCTGTACCGGAGCAGGCGGCACCACCTCAAAATCTCTGACAGTTGCGGTTGCTTCGGCACCGGTTGCTGTTACTGTCCCGGTTACCCCGGCGCCGACAGTCATGTTAACCCCCTCATCCACATCCATCGCCTATGGCGGTAATGTGACTTTGACATGGTCATCCACTAATGCCACATCCTGTAGTGCATCTAACGGTAGCCAGACAACTTCGGAAAATACTTCCGGCAGTGTCATTGAGTCAGGCTTAACCAGTTCGAAAACCTATAGTTTATCCTGTACCGGCAGCGGCGGTTCAACCTCAAAATCTGTGAGTGTAGCAGTAGCTTCACAATCTACCACAGTCGCGGCGCCAGTAGGGGGAACATCGGCCCCGACAGTGACTTTAACGGCAGCAGCAACTTCAGTCGCCAGCGGCAACAGCACGACTCTGACCTGGTCATCCACCAATGCCACTTCTTGTACAGCCACCGGTGGCTGGACGGGTTCAGAGCCTACTTCAGGCAGTGTCGCCACCGCTAAATTGACTGCTACAACCACCTACAATCTATCTTGCACCGGCGCCGGCGGCACCGTTGCCCAATCCGCTACCGTTGCAGTGGCTACCGCTAATAATGCCTTGGCAGGTAATTATATGGGAGTGAATTTGAACTGGCTCAATGATTCCAGTTGGCAGGATCAAGTTTTTGTGGATTTGGTGAAACAGTCTCGTGGTTTTGCAACCGTTGCTTATCCTTATGACCCAACCAATCATCCGGCTCCGGTTGATGCTAACGGCTGGCCAACAAGCGATTTTGGCGATGTGTTTGCGTCATTTCCGGCAGATCCTTTGGGTCAAAAACCATCTGCGCTGTACCCAAGCCATTTTGGCACCTACAATCTGGTGTTCAATGGCATAGCTAAGATTGCCTTTCAAGAAACTGCTAATGTTGATCAAGTTATCAATCAAACTTACAATGCCGCTACCAACACCACTACTGCTCAACTCGTGATAGGGTCAAATAGCACCGGGCTGGAGTTGCTGTTTACCAATACTCAACGGACTGCAACGAGTGCGGTAAATACCGGCATAACCAATCTTAAATTACTCAGACCGGGTTATGCAGTTGGCACCACACAAGTGTTTTCCAATGAGTTTCTCAATGCCATATCTCCATTTAGCGCCTTGCGTTTTGTCTGTTTCCTGAATACCAATGGTAATCCGGTAACCACCTGGGCTGGACGGACACCTGCATCACAACCTTCTCAGGCAGATCCAAGAGGGGTGGCCTGGGAATATATTATTGAAATGGCTAATGTCAGCGGCAAGGATATCTGGATTAACATTCCTGAAGGTGTGGATTTAACCGATACGACTCCAAACAACTATATTACCCAGTTGGCAACCTTGATGAAAGCCACATTGAATCCAAACATCCATGTTTATGTTGAATACAGTAATGAGCTGTGGAATTTTGGATACGGTTTTTCGCAAACACAGGCGAATTTGGCGTCAGCCGTTGCGGAAGTGGCAAATAGTATAGATGCTACCTTGAACTATAAAAGTAACAATAATCAGTATACTCAAGCCGCTTATAGAGTGGCGCATCAAGTGGTCAGGATTAGTCAGCTGTTTGCGGCAGTCTACGGATCTTCAGCAATCAACAACACTATCCGGCCGGTATTAATGGCCCAAGCTGTTAATCCTTATGGCGTTCAGCTACAGCTAGCTTACATCAACGTAAACTTTGGAGCGCCAAGCCAATACATTTATGCCATAGGCGGGGCGCCATATATTGATGCCCCAAATGCTTATACTGATGTCAATAGCTTATTTGCATCATATGAAGCAGGCTTGAATGCAGTATTACCAATGTTTTCCGGTGCAAGTCCTTATGTAGCCGGTGGTAAGACTCAGGCAACTTATCAAAGCCTGGCTAACTATTATGGTTTGCAAAACTTCAGTTATGAAGGTGGCCCCGATACTCCTGATAGTCCTAATTACAGCGCTACAATTACCGAACAGGCCAATAGCGATCCTAGAATGAATCAACTTGTGCAAGCTTATTTATCAGATGGCATTGCTTGTGGAAATAAACTGTTCATGTACTATCAATTGTCCGGTTCAACTTCAGACTCATATGCAATCTATAATGACCTGAGCGTTCCAACCCAAAAAAGCACAGCAATTGAAGCCGTGTCTAATACTCCGGTATCAAGTCTGGGCGGCTGCTCAAGTTCAGTAAACAGTTCGTTTGTGTTGCAATAACTTTTTTACTCATCTCATCGTCAGTCTTTGTTTAGGCAAGGACTGACGAGTTTTATCTTTAGAGTTTCTAAAATCCCTATTTGTCATTTATATACCTGCCGTTAGCTGCCTGCCAGCTAAACTCGAAATACCCTTCTTACAAAAATCTCAAAATTTCTCCTGATCAACAAGATACCTTGGCTGAGCATGATAATGCTCACACGTTTTAGCCTGATCTCGTGGGTACAAAAAGCATGTACTTACCCTACAGGAATCAATTTTGGCTTCTTAGAATATATTGATACATTCTTAATAAGATAATAACTGTTAATAATTACATTTCTTTACATTAATTAACATTATTTTACTTTGTATAATTAATACAAAATATCTGCTTATATTATTTACTAGGCATTTATTTTTTAATTTTATTTTAATTAATTCATGAGTAATTTCTCATAATACTTTGTTATTTTAACTGCACGAGAAATTTGATTTTCAGTTTTTCTTAACTAATTTGTTGTGATCAAGTTTTGCTGTGATTAATCTAGTATTCTGTATATGTTTTTTGTAACAGAGCTTAAATAATCATTCATTCTGTAGTCATCTAATTGTTAATGAATTAGATTGGGTTTAATTGTCTCTATTTTCCAGGTTGTTAAATAGTATTCTGAGTAATGCTCAGTTGTCATTTAATAGTTTTTTTTAATATTTGAAATAATCTTAATTATTAAATGGTGAAGTTCATCACAAATTGACATTAAAAATGGCTTTGTCAGATTGTTAAGAGCTTTCATCAATTGTTCTTAAATTTATTAGAAATCAGTTTTTTCAATAGCAACATTAGATTATCGGAAGCAAAATGGAAGTCGGAATGAGTTCGTATCGTTTAGTCATGAATAAACACTATTTTAATCATTGTGAAATGTTTTTCAGCTATAGCCAAAATAGTGAAAAACGAAAAATGCTTCACAGCTTTTTTTTCAAAACAGTTTATCCTTTTCATCGTAATAAAAACTTTGCTGAGTTGGGTCGGTTGGTTTGCTCAGCAATTTCAGAAACATATTAATCAAGGTGACCGAAATGAAAACTCATAATTTTAAGCTAATGCTGTTAGCTGTTGCATTGGGGCTGACGACCCCGGTAATAGCACAGGCAAAATCCTCAGTTGCAGCGCCAACTGTAACCCTAACCCCTTCTGCTACTACTATTGCCTACAATGGCAATGTGACTTTAAGCTGGACATCCAGTAATGCCACTTCCTGTATCGGATCTAATGGCAGTCAGTCAGAAGCTCTCAGTACTTCCGGCAGTGTCACTCAGTCAGGTTTGACCAGTGCAAAAACCTACACTTTGTCCTGCAGCGGTGCTGGCGGCACTACCTCGAAATCTGTGACAGTTGCTGTTAATGCGCCCGCGCCAACTGTGTCCTTGACCTCTTCAGCCGCATCCATTGCTTATAACGGCAACGTGACTTTGAATTGGACGTCCACCAATGCCACTTCCTGTACCGCAACTGGCGGCTGGACTGGTACTGAAGCGTCTTCAGGAAGCGTGACTCAAACAGGTTTAACTGGTCCAACGACTTATAATTTGTCTTGTACCGGCACCGGCGGCACTGCTTCACAATCCGCTAGTGTAGCGGTCAGTGCTCCACCTGCTCCAACCGTGGCTTTGACTGCTTCAGCCAATTCCATTGCATATAACGGTAATGTGACTTTGACCTGGTCATCCACCAACGCCACTTCCTGCACAGCAACAGGCGGCTGGACAGGTACGGAAGCTACTTCAGGCACTGCTACTGAAACCGGTTTAACCACAGCGACAACCTATAATTTGTCGTGTACCGGTGTCGGCGGCACTACTTCACAATCCGCTGTAGTAGCAGTTAGCGCTCCACCTGCTCCAACCGTAGCCTTGACTGCTTCATCCACATCTATTGCCTACGGCGGTAATGTGACTTTGAACTGGTCAACCACCAATGCCAATACCTGTACCGGTTCAAATGGCAGCCAATCTGAAAGTTTGCCTACCTCCGGCAGTGTTACACAATCCGGTTTAACCAGTTCAACAACCTTTAGTTTGTCTTGTACCGGAACTGGTGGCAACCTCTCAAAATCCGTGACTGTAGCAGTTGCTCCAAAAGCAGTGCCAGTAACCGCGGCTGCCCCTGTGGCGCCAGTAACACCTGCGCCAACAGTCACTTTGACAGCTTCATCACCCACTATTGCATACAATGGTAATGTGACTTTGAGCTGGTCATCCACCAATGCCACATCCTGCACCGCAACAGGCGGCTGGACTGGCGCCCAAACCACTTCAGGCAGCGTGTCTGAAACCGGTTTAACCGCTTCAACCAGCTATATCCTGTCCTGTACCGGAGCCGGCGGCGCCGCTTCACAAACCGCTGCAGTCACTGTGACTCCTGCAGTTGTGCCTACTGTGACCTTAAGTGCAGCAGCCACTTCAGTCGCCAGCGGCAACAGCACGACTTTGACCTGGACATCCACTAATGCCACTTCTTGTACTGCTACCGGCGGTTGGACTGGTTCAGAGCCAACTTCAGGCAGTCTCGTCACCGCTAAATTGACTGCTACAACCATCTACAATCTGTCTTGCACCGGCGCCGGCGGCACGGTTGCTCAATCTGCTACCGTTGCAGTGGCTGCAGCTACAGCTAATAATGCCTTAGCAGGTAATTATATGGGGGTAAATCTGAACTGGGTCAATGATTCCAGTTGGCAGGATCAGGTTTTTGTGGATTTGGTAAAACAGTCTCGCGGTTTTGCAACCGCTACTTATCCTTGGGACCCAACCAATCATCCGGCTCCGGTTGATGCTAACGGCTGGCCAACAAGCGATTTTGGTGACGTCTTTGCGTCATTTCCGGCTGATCCTTTGGGTCAAAGTCCAACTGCGCTTTATCCAAGTTATTATGGTACTTACAATGTAGTGTTCAATGGCATAGCGAACATTGGTTTTCTAGATAATTATCAAGCTGATCAAGTTATCAATCAAGTTTACAACGCCGCTACCAACACCACTACGGCTCAACTCGTGATAGGACCAAATAGTGCTGGGCTGCAGGTGGTGTTTACCAATACTCAACGGACAGCCTCCAGTGCGGTGAATACCGGCATAACCAATCTAAAATTACTCAGACAGGGTTATGCAGTTGGCACCACACAAGTGTTTTCCAATGAGTTTCTCAATGCCATATCTCCATTTAGCGCCTTGCGTTTTGTCTGTTTCCTGAATGCCAATGGTAATCCGGTAACAACCTGGGCTGGACGGACACCTGCATCACAACCTTCTCAAGCAGATCCAAGAGGCGTGGCCTGGGAATACGTTATTGAAATGGCGAATGCCAGCGGCAAGGATATCTGGATTAACATTCCTGAAGGTGTGGATTTAACCGATACGACTTCCAGCAACTACATTACCCAGTTGGCAACCTTGATGCAAGCCACATTGGATCCAAACATCCATGTTTATATTGAATACAGTAATGAACTGTGGAATTTTGGATACGGTTTTTCGCAAACACAGGCGAATCTGGCGTCAGCTGTTGCGGACCTGGCAAGTGGCGCAGATCCTACTTTGAATTATGACAACAATAATAATGAGTATACTCAATCCGCTTATAGGGTGGCGCATCAAGTGGTCAGGATTAGTCAGCTGTTTGCGGCAGTCTACGGACCTTCAGCAATCAACAACACTATCCGGCCGGTATTAATGGCCCAATCTGCCAATCCTTATAGTGCTCAGATAGAGTTGGCTTACATCAAAGCAAACTTTGGAGCGCCAAGCCAATACATTTATGCCATAGGCAGCGCACCATACAATAATGCCCCAAATGCTTATACTGATGTTAATAGCTTATTTGCATCATATCAAGCAGGCATGAATGCAGTATTACCGATGTTTTCCGGTGCAAGTCCTTATGTAGCCGGTGGTAAGACTCAGGCAACTTATCAAAGCCTGGCTAACTATTATGGTGTGCAAAACTTCAGTTATGAAGGTGGCCCCGATACACCTGATAGTCCTAATTACAGTGCTACAATTACCGAACAGGCTAACAGTGATCCTAGAATGAATCAACTTGTGCAAGCCTATTTGTCAGATGGCATTGCTTGTGGAAATAAACTGTTCATGTACTATCAATTGTCCGGTCCAACTTCTGATTCATATGCAATCTATAATGACCTGAGCGTTCCAACTCAAAAAAGCGCAGCAATTGAAGCCGTGTCTAATACTACGGTATCAAGTCTGGGTGCCTGCTCAAGCTCAGTAAACAGTTCGTTTGTGTTGCAATAACACTTAACCGCTGTTAAACACATCCCCTTAGTTGGTCTTTGCAAAATGCAAAGACTGGCTAAGGGGATTCTTCTGTAAAGACCATCTCATTTTATCTTAGCGGTCATAAAAATTCAGGTGTGTCCAATGCGGATTCTAGGTTTAAAGAAAATACATCAGGCGCAAAAGCAAGAAATGAATCGTTGTGAAGCACTTTTCAGTTGGGCTATGCCCAATTATCTCGTGGGAAGTCACTGGATAGCAGTATTCGTAAGTTGTATATGTGTAGATTACGGCGGCATCAGGCAAATAGCCCGAACTTTTCAGCATACTTTCAAACATTTGAATTTTAGAACACGAATGGAATATTCAACAATAAATCATAAATTCGAAACCGAAGAACAATGTATTTTAATAAAGCGATGTTATGATATAGTGTAAAATCGATCTGGACGCTAAACATATGATCAAAGCCGGCACAGCGTCCCTCTGCAGAATTGCAAACGGAGCCATTTAATTGATAA
>CAVUMJ010000133.1:0-6582 GCA_963741375.1 uncultured Pseudomonadota bacterium | reverse complement strand
ACGAAGCGTCAAACCCATTCCCGGGCGCTTTCATAATAGCGTTACCGGCTTCACGGCCATTTAGCAAATAGGCGTTAGCCATACGTTCGCCGGTGTCATAAAGACTGGTAACCAAGCCATTCGCCTCGACAATTCTTGAGGCCATTTCCGGCGCTACCTTGGCCAATTCTTTCAATTCTTTTAGCGCGGCAATTTTTTCGTGATTAGCTTCATTATAATCTTGCTCTCCTACCACTGACGCATCCGTTAAAAACTGTTGAATCTGCACGACATGAAATCGAATATTCTTAAAGGCCAAAGAGGCGTTAACCAATTTTTTCTTTTCAATTTCGGCTTGCAGCAAATCCAGATGACTGGTCCACACCATAATATTGCCAATCAGAAATACAACCGCCAGAACGACAGTCATGGTAACGAATTGAGAACGCAAAGAAAATTGTCGCATAATTTGGCCTTTTACCTTTTATTCCTTGCTAATACCTAAAAATTATTGTTGTTATAACTCAGCAAAATGTGGATAGCATTTTGCAAAAAAACAGCCTCCTAGAAGGCTGTCCGAGAATAGAAACCGTAAGTTAAACCTTGAATTTCGCCACGCCTTCTTTTAATTGCCCTGCCAGCTCCTCCAAGCGTAAAGATGCTGTCGACACTTCGGATACTGCTGCATTATTTTCTTCCGTCATCTGCGAAATAAGTTCAACATTCTTGGATATATCGTTACTGGCGATACGTTGTTCCCGCAAGGCTGTGGAAATATCGCTAATGGAACGCATCACCGTGATGGAATTATCGTTAATCAGTTGCATAGAGTTACCTGCCTGCTCAGCTTGCTTGACGCCGGCCATCACTCTTTCGTTACCCTGTTGCATGACATTAGCAGCAGTTTCAGTATGAGATTGAATAGCCTTGATCATGCTGGTAATTTCTTGAGCCGATTTGGCCGTACGCTCTGCCAGATTACGCACTTCATCAGCCACCACTGAAAAACCGCGGCCGGATTCACCTGCTCTGGCTGCTTCAATAGCCGCATTTAAAGCCAATAAATTGGTTTGATCGGCGACTTCTTTGATAACGTTTACGATACTGCTGATTTGATGGGCTTGATCTCCCAGCACCTGCATTTTTTCTACAGCATTATTGACAGCCCGTTCAATTCGCCGAATTTCTTCAATGGCAATTTGCACATCGTTACCGCCCTGGCGCGATAAGTCGCCATAAAGCGAAGCCTGCTGCTCGGTTAACGTGGCGTTATTGGAAACTTGATCGATACTGACGGAAAACTGTTCAATTGTAGCGGCAACGGACGAGGTGGCCTGGCTCTGCCGGTTAGACCCAACCAATACGTGCTCAGAGGCTAACGCCAGCTGAACTGCGGCATTGGCAACCTGATCTGCGTCATTGCGGACTGTTTCAACAATATTTTGCAATTCACAAATGAATTCATTGACACCTATACTGATTTCAGCTAATTCATCCTGATTACGGGTAGGCAAACGCTGAGTTAAATCGCCTTTTTTTAAAGGTATCAGTTTTTCATGAATATCATGCAACCCCTTTCTTAATGAATGGGAAAGCTGCAAAACCACGCTAATATTGACCAGCGCAACCAGACCTAATAAGCCGACAACTTCCCAAAAAACATTCTTGGCCGTTTCACTGGCTTCCGCTCTCGATTGGGCGGCTTCCTGTTGCCTGACAAAAATAAATTGATCCAGTTTTTCCTGGAAAGGCTTAAACTCCAGGTTATATAACGGTATCAGTTTGGCGTTTGCGCTAGGAAAATCAGTAGCGGATAATTTAATCAGTTCTTGAGAACTCTGATCATAATGCTCCCAAAGCGCAAGGATTTGCTTTAACTCTTCAACAATTTGCAGTCTTTTTATTGCGCTTAACGACTCCTTGCCATTTATTTCAATGTGTTTCTCTGCATCTGCAAACACCTCTTTAGTTTCCGGCAAGGATGGATCAAGCATAATCGTAGACACCGCACTGGCCTTGATTTCCAGCAAATCAATCACATAGCCTTTCCGCCGATGGGCGGTATTCTCGGACTCTATAATAGAATCCAGACCGGTTACCGATAAAATACCCAGCAAACTCAGCCCAATCACAGTAACGAACGACAGCAATTTAAGTTTGGTTCTAAAGTTCATGATATTTTCTTTGCCAATAATTAAAGAGACATTGATTCCAGCATACATTGACCGTTTGGATCATCCCGGTTCAAAAGTTGGTTTTGCACATCAGCTTAGAATAGTTAGAATTGCAGGATTATCTATTAGTACGCATAATTGAAGGCGCTAAGCCTTCGAGCTTAATTCATCAAATACCTGCAACTATTGTAGTACAAAATTAATCTTCATTACTTGCTAAACCGGGCAAATAGTTATTGTTACAGCCGGCGCTTGCGTTTGACTTTGAGGCCGGCTTTGCGTTTGGGATCATTGTTAATCAGGTGCAAGGCAATATGGCGAATTACTGCTTGCTAGCCGATTTAAACGCAATTGCCCTGCTTGCCCGCTAATATTTGACCAATAATTGCGGAAATATAATAGACTTTATATGGCTATTATTACTGTCCCCTGCTGATCATTTTCATCCCAAGCTAAATGATTAAGGAAAACTCATGAAAACAATTGACCAGACATTACTTGAACAGATGAGAATCACAGAATTCGACGTGTCTTACCGTAAGGGATTACTTAATTTAACCGATGACGATTTCAGCTTGCTAAAAGATTGTAAAAAGTTTATTGAACCCAGAATTACCGCTTTAGTCGATGAGTTCTATGTATTGCAAACCAGTATAGCGGAAATTGCTTTATTGATTGGCGACGCCGATACGCTAGGCCGTTTAAAGGCGGCGCAACGCCGGTATGTGCTTGATCTATTCAGTGGCATTTACGACCTTGAATATGTTAACAATAGGCTGCGCATTGGTTTGGTGCATAAACGCATTGGTGTTGAGCCTAAGCTGTATCTTTCCGCCATTAGCACTCTCAAGAACTTAATTTTCCAACTCATTGCTGAATTATTTCCTGAAGCAACCAAGCATCAGCCGGTATTCGCAGCCCTGGATAAACTTTTTTTATTCGATATTACGCTGGTTTTTGAAACCTATATACGCAGCCTGGTTTCCGAAATTGAAACGTCAAAAGAAAAGTCGGAACTTTATGCCTGTACATTGGAGCAAAAGGTCAGGGAACGGACTAAAGAACTTGAAGAATTAACCCGTATAGATTCCCTAACCGGATTATTAAGCGTTCGATTTTTAAATGAAACAATTACTCGCACGCTACGTATTGCTCAGCGGCGTTCAGAACCGGTCGTAATCGCTTATCTGGATATTAACGAATTCAAATGCATCAATGACAAGGAAGGACATTTGCGTGGCGATGAAATTCTGCGTAAAGTCGGCGCCGCTATCAAACACGTATCGAGGGAGGAAGACAGTTGCTTTCGCTACGGGGGCGATGAGTTTTGTCTCATTCTGCCCAATTGCACCGAACATCAGGCAAGTGAGATATACATCAATCGTCTCAACGCTGAAATAAATCATTCCGAAGAAAATATCAAGCTAAGCATCGGTCTGGTGCAAACAGGCCCTGTCGAATACGGAGATCCCGACGAGCTGATACATCAAGCGGATGAAAGAATGTATCTGGCAAAAAAAGCTTTAAAGACCAAAACACTGGAATCCCAGTGACACAACGTCCAATACCACAGTAAAAGGTCTGTCATGATTGTTTTTATTCTATGTAATTTATTATTAGCTTTTTTGAACGCCACTAAAAGCGAAATCCTGACTTTGCTCACTACGCCAATTGCGCTGGGCATTGGCATTGCAGCCATGATCTGCAGTTTATTGTTTGGATATTTTAAAAAAGTTTCCAGCATTATCTGGCATGACGGTTTTTGCAGTTCAACCATACTGGTATGGTATGCCTACTGGCAGCCGCAATTTGAAATTGACACGCCGATGTTCTTATTTTTTCCCTTGTATTTTGCCATTCTGACATCCATTGTCACCCTGGGATTAATCAACAAAAGCCCCTATTTCGACCGCAATTCCATTGAAAATTTGCGCTATCTGAACAAAATGTTAAGGTTTAACATCCCTGTCTCTATCGGTTTTGTGTTGATTGGTTTAGTGATCACCCGGCATTACACCCTGTTCCCAATGGCCATGACCTATTTCATAGTGCGCCACGCCATGATTGTTTGTCTGGAAATAATCGATGGAATCAATGGAATCAATGGGGTCAGACTCGATTGATTTTAACGAAGGGAGTAGATTGCTTTGTATGCTGAGCAAAATCAATCGAGTCTGACCCCATTGATTCTTGCTTTTACCAAGGCGCAATACTGCCGTCATATTTGATGAACTGACCGGTTTGGCTTAAGCTAAACGCATCGATGATTTTTCGCATGCCGGAGACGCTTTCTTCAACATCAATCAAGGCGTTTTTACCGCCCATATCCGTTCTAACCCAACCCGGATGTAAAATTAACACCCCAATGGAACGCGGCAATAAATCCACAGACAAACTTTTCATCACTGCGTTTAAGCCTGCTTTACTGGAACGGTATAGATAGCTGCCGCCGCTGGTATTATCCGACATACTACCCATCAAACTGCTGACAGTGGCTATTAACTTATTTTCGCCGCGCAGCAATTGCGGCAAAAAAGCTTCAACCATTTTTAATGGCGCCATGGTATTGATGGTCAGAGTGGACGACCAGTTGTTGTAATCTATATTGCCGAATCCTTTGCCTTGCAGATCGCCGTATATTCCGGCGTTATTAATCAAAATATCTATTTTTTCGTCGGCATATTGCAATGCAAATTTATCGACACTGGCGAAATTTGCCACATCCAGGCTATCTATTTGCAGATTGCGGTATTGCTGAGCTAAGGTTAACAAATCAAAAGCCAGCGACGGGGAACGGCATGCGGCTATCACCCGCCAGCCTGATACAGCGTATTGTCTGCAAAACTCCAAACCCAAGCCGCGATTGGCTCCGGTGATTAAAACTGTTTTACTCATGGGATACTCCAAAATTTAATTTTTAACATATTTTAATGGCGCCGGCAAAATTAACCAATCGTTATATATTAAATAAATAACGTATTAATTATAGTTTAATTTGTTATAACCTTTTCAAAACGAATATTTTTCATGGAAAATAACTATATAAAAAACAGGGTAATACTGTCAACACAAACCCTATACCATAATTATTAAATGGTATTTGCAAGTTTAAATAACCCCCTCAAAATACCACATTATTTTTATTATTTTATTTGGTATAAAGTTTGCTGATATTAATATTAAGCGGAAATTATCCAGCAATTGTTGAGTATGATTGTAGGTTTCTATACAAGCCATTATTTTAATGTTGTATAAATAACATACTCTTTTCAAATAACTTGGTTTGATATTTTCCGGCTTAAATAAATCCTATACTTTATAAGAGGTAATTAATATGGCGGAATTTTACGTAGAAATAACAGCGCAGGATAATGGGCTGCATGTTGTGCATAACGCGGATTGCTCGGCTCTACCTGGAAAAGAGGCAATATATTATCTAGGCTCAATCAGCAATTTCACCAGCGCTTTGAAAAAAGCCAGCGAAAGATTTATTAAAGTCAATGGCTGCAGCCACTGCGCGGCTGCGTACCATGTTTAAAATCTTAGTTGCTGTTCAAAACCGTAGGATAGGTACAAGCTATTCGTGCCCAGGCTAGGTGAAAGGCCAAAACGAGTGGGCTATCATGCCCACTCTTCCTCAGCTAAACAATTAGACCCATGTTAACAATTAACCGCAACAGTATTGGATAGCATCGAAATGCTTGACCGGCCGTTGTGGTCAATGCCGGGACACAGCCCTTAGTGCCGATAAACATTGTTGTCGGCGCCGATGGCAAAATAGACGTCGCCTTTGACTACCGCCAGCGATTTCAATGTGCCCTGGATTTCCACCCAGGCGTTGTCGGCCACATATTGCCAGACGCCCTGGTTGCCATTGTTTGCGGCCAGCACCGTGCCGTCCGATCCGGCTGAAATGGAGTCGGCGTTGGCGCCCACTTCCACCCAGCCTGAGCCGGTGTAACGGTAGATATTATTATCGGTGCCGATACCAAAGTAGTTGCCGTTGCTCACTACCGCCAGCGATTTCATAGTACCCGGAATTTGCACCCAGTTGTTGTCCGATACGTACTTCCAGATACTCTGATTGGCGTTGTTGGTAACCAGCACAGTGCCGTCGGAGGCGGCGGCAATGGAGTCTACATTAACCCCGACTTTCACCCAACCGGTACCGGTGTAGCGATAGACATTATTGTCGGTACCGATGCCGAAGTAGGTGTTATTCTTGACCACGGCGACTGCCTTCAAGGCGCCGGCGATGTTAGTCCAGTTATTGTCGGCGTTATATTTCCAGATGCCCTGGTTGGCATTGTTGGTAACCAGCACGGTGCCATCGGAGCCTGCGGCAATCGAGTCCACATTAACCCCGCATTCGGTCCAGACCTCGCTAGCAGGCGGGTTGAGACCGTAAACCTGGACACTGTCATTGGCT
>CAVUMJ010000132.1:0-7276 GCA_963741375.1 uncultured Pseudomonadota bacterium | reverse complement strand
CCGCCCGATAAAACCGGATTGTAAATTATGTTCAAAGTTGCGTTGTAGGCGTTGCCGGCATCCGTACCGGCAATGATATTGATTTGTCCTGAGTTCGTCAGAGCGCCATAATCAGTTAGTGTGGCGCTTTCCACCGCGTTGTCAGAGGGGTTGAAACCATAACTAATGTCAAGGGTATTGCCGCTGCCTATGCCTAGGCTTCCGACAGACACGCCGCCATAATCCAGGGCAACGGTGCTAATACCGTCGCTGATGGCGACAGCAGTGCTGCTATTGTTAGGCACGAGGTTGGGGCTCCAGGCCGTTGCGTCATCCCAATTGCCGCTGCCGCCGCCATTCCAGTACGCAGCATGACTTGTATTTGTGGAAATGATAGTCAGCGACATGACTGCTGCGGCGATTTTAGACAACGGTAAATCTGATTTAATTTGACGGTCCAGATAAAACGACATAAATATATCCTCAAAATGGTTTTGGTTTTTTTGCCTGCATTCCGTATCCTTGCAGGCTCGTAGTATCAGCCGGGTTTTCGCAAGCTTGGAGAAGTCCAAACTATCTCTCAGGAAACAGGCTAATCAGTATATTGACGCAATTTTGTATCTTTTTTTCTTCTTTTCTTGCTTACCCTTATTCAAATATGCATATATCCGCACATTAAAGGCTTGCGGCAATTCATTGGTTTTTGTTCATTCCAGCCGAACAGAATTTAAATCGGATTACCTAAAGCTTTGCGAAGACAAATGCCTTAAACCCTAAAAAATTCAAGGTTAAAATAAACCAAGTTAGCAGGTTTATACTATTTTTTAACGACAAATCAATTGTACTTTAGGGTAATTCCAGCGCACGCAGGTGTAAGGCAGTGAAAAAAGGATGTCAACTAGGAGGCAGGCTGTCCGAGAAAAATGTTAATGGATAGAGCCTATTTCGGAAAGTATATTAGGCCAGTGCTTCACCCAGCCGTAGTTATGCTCGGTATCCGGGAGGACAATGACATGGCTGTTAGCCCGGTTTAGCAGATCCTGGCTGAACAGAACAGGCGGAATATTGCTGTCCTTATCCCCCAGATAATGCCATTCAGGTATGCCGGTGTTTGGAAATTGGGCGGGGTTGAGGGATAGCGATAATCTGTCGTAGCCGTGGAAATCGGCCCAGGCATCAATATCATAATTGCCCGCCAAGGTGATCAACGCTTGCGTTTCCGGTAAATGTCCCGCAACTAACATGGCTATGGCGCCGCCGCCGCTATGGCCAATTAAAATCACTTTGCGAAAGCCGTGTTCAACACAGAATGAATGGATAGCCGCCGCCATTGCCAGCACTACAGTTTCACTGTATCGGGCTGTAGTCCATAGCGATGGGTTGCAAATCTTGTCCAAAGCATGGCCATTGTAACAAGGCCGGGCTAGATAGAGCTTGGAAGCAGTATCCAGAGCCATTAATGGTAGTACCACCGATGCCCTGGTGGTTGGATCATTTGTAGCCATTAAACCCTGTTCAAAGGGTTTGCCGTCGCCTTCGAGGTAAATATGGACGATTTGGTCGCCGGGAGATTTGATTTGATAAAAGCCCGCTAAAGTAAAGGCGTTTGCCGGAATTTGGGTGGCGGTCAGTCCTTGGCTTTCCGCCTGATTTTGCAACTGCAGCCAGGCAGGACTGCAAGCAGTGCAAACAATTATTAATCCAAAATTGAAAACTATGGAGGAAATTAGTTTTCGATATAATCCCGGAAAGGTTGGATAGTTCACTGATATGAGTCTCTGGTAAATTGGGGTTTAATTTTGCCGGTACATTTTAGCTGAGGATGCTTAGCAGATGTCCGGTGTTTTTGTTAAAATTAAAGCTAACTCCGGAAAAGCTTGGTTTATGACTTCATTCCATACAGCATTAAAAGCATTTGAGCAATCGAAATTAAGCTTGTCAGAATTGTCTGATGTCTGTCGGCAACTGGCCGGTTGTTCTGTCAACGAGCTTGAAGCCGCCCAATTGGAGTTGAAATTTGATTATGAATCCGGAAAGCTGTCTGCGGAAGTTTTTGCTGCCCTAGATGCTGTGCTGGATGACCGAACCAAGCTATCCGGCCCCGCCGATTTATCTGCCGCTGTGACAATGGCCGAAGCAGACGATAAAACCGTATTTCGCGATGCCGCTGTTCTGTCTATCGACAGTGCAGCAGATGAATACACTATTCTCAAAACAGGGTCTTTGCCCTCTGAACAGGCGGCGCTTGCCATTCCAATATTTACAACCGATATTGATTTGCCGGCTGATCATACCGAAGAAAACCGGCTTTCGGAACAAACCAGGGGAAAAACCGCTTCATTATTAAATGTAGACTCTTTGCAAACTGATACCGATCAAGCTGGTGAGCTGAAAGTAGGCAGTCTTTTGAAAAACCGCTTCGAATTGCAGGAAGTTCTGGGGTCCGGCGGGATGGGCAAGGTGTTTAAGGCAATTGATTTACGCAAGGTGGAAGCTGCGGATAAGGATGCTTATGTCGCCATAAAAGTTCTAAATCAGGATTTTCAGGCCAATCCGCAAGCCTTGGTTTCGCTGCAGCGAGAAAGTAAAAAAGCTCAAACTTTATCGCATCCCAATATTATAAAAGTTTACGATTTCGATCGGGATGGCGGCCATGTGTTCATGTCGATGGAGTATTTGCAAGGCAAACCTTTAACGGAACTGATTCGCGACCATATCGATCAAGGCCTGCCATTTAAACAAGCTTGGCCTATTATTCGGCATATGGCGGAAGCTTTGGCGTTTGCGCATCATAAAAACATTGTGCATTCGGACTTTAAACCCGGTAATGTATTTCTGACTGAAAATGGCGAAGTGCGAGTCCTGGATTTTGGTATTGCTTGCGCTATTGGCCGGAATGATCATCAGGATAATACGGTTTTTAATGCCCGTGACCTGGGAGCTTATACCCCGGCTTACGCCAGCCTGGAACAATTGCAAAATAGCCCTCCGGACCCGCGTGACGATATTTATGCTTTGGCCTGTGTCAGCTATGAATTACTGACGGGCAAGCATCCATATGGACGTTTATCTGCTGAAAAGGTTCAGGAACTTAATCTGCAGGCCAAACCTGTGGCTCAATTGTCCCGCAGGCAATGGAAAGGCTTGCATCAGGCTTTACAGGTAAGCAAAACTCAGCGTTGCGCTAGCGTTGAAATATTGTTAAAAGCTTTGGAGCCGCGTTCATCCTTGTTTTATGGGATATGGACCGCCGGGATATTATTGACTGTGGTTTCTGTTTACAGTTTGTATCTTAGCTTTTATGTCAGCCCCAAAACTCTTAATGAGCCACTGGTTAGCGTCGCTTTAAGCGCCGAACAGCAACAAAAAATCAGGGATTTGCTGGATTTGGCCAATATTCATTTTGATGTAGGCTATTTAACCGCGCCAACCGGCAGTAATGCCTTATGGGCTTATCAGGAAGTGCTTAAAATTGATCCCTATAATCAATCGGCAATTGATGGAATGAATAAAATCGCCGATACTTTGGAGCAGCAAGCCTGGGAGGCTTATGAAAAAGGTGATAGAACCACAGCTCTCAAAAAGATACAGGAGGGTCTGGATGTCAACCCTGCTCATAAAGGCTTATTGCAATTTCAGGAAAAGTTGGTTAACGGACCAAAATAATCCGCTCAGGTTATGGGTAAACTCCGGTAAAGATATTTGAATAGAAGGCCTAAAATTTTAATCCGTATTATAAATTTGGATAATTTCATGAACATTACTATTTTTTCAATGCCGAAACTGGCTAATAACCCATGCAGATTTGCATGCCAGATCATTTTATTGATGAGTCTGCCGTCTGGTGCGGACGCAGCAGGCATCACCAATCAACAGGCGGTTGCCAATGCCATTACCAGTTGTAATAGTTTGAATTCCGGAGATGGCGTGTATTTCGGGCCGACCAATTCGATTTGTAATGTGCAGGCCACGGCAGCCAATATTCAAAGCCTAACGCCGGACCAGATTTTTGGCATGGGCTATCAGTCTACGCGAGTCAACGGCGGTAAAGTTGGACAGCCTTATGATTATTTTAGAACCCAAAACTCCAGAATGACAGGTGGTGGCGCCGGCGACGATAATTTTTCCCGTTTAAGCTTCTGGGCCAAAACCGACAACGATTTTGGCTTAACGAACACCACATTAAACTCTACCGGTTACAGATTTGATAATCATCATTTCGTTTTTGGCGCCGATTACCGTTTGCAAAATAATTGGGTGGCGGGCGGTTCTTTTACTTACCAATACAACAATGCCACATTTGATTCCGGACGCGGAGCCACTACCAGCAATAACTATTCCGGTTCCATCTATACTACCTACAGTATTACAGACGCTTTGCATGTGGAAGCCACTGCTTCCTACGGCGGCTTTAATTATCAAACCAGCCGTAATATTCAGCTTAGCGGTTTTGGTTCTTCAGTGGCTACCGGATCTCCCATAGGTTATCAATATGCGTTCAGTTGGGGCGGCGGTTATGATTTTACCTATCAGGCATTAACTGTGGCGCCCTATATTCGGGGCGATTATATGTATCAGGGTATTAACAGTTATACCGAAACCGGCAGCATCGCGGCGATGTCTTTTGATTCTCAGGTTATTGAATCCATGGTATCGACCGTGGGCGTGCAATCTTCCTATACTTTCAGTATGCCGTGGGGTGTTTTAATTCCGCAATTGCGGGGGGAATGGCATCATCAATATATGGACAGTCAACGGCAAATGCAGGGCAGTTTTACCTCCGATCCAACCGGGCAAGTGATTACTATGACCGGCAATACGCCAAGCAGCGATTATTATACATTTGGCGCTGAAGTGTCCAGCGTGCTGCCTGGCGGCATCTCTGCTTTTCTAGCCTATGAAACCTTACAGGGTTATACCAATGTCACCAGCAATAAATTGATGCTGGGCGGACGTCTGGAATTCTGATATTGGTTACCTGCTTATCCGAATCAGTTATTTAAAATCGCACTGTTTAGGAAAAAGCCGGTCTTGGCAACTATTTATTTGGGTATTGATATTGCCTGAAGAAATGGAATTCGCTATTAACGAATTTTTATACAGGATATTTAATGCAAGTCAATCAACCTTTAGCGCCAATATAATGTTGCGGCATCTTTGTCGCGCACTGACGCTGTACTTGCTGGGTTCGGTAAACATTGCCCATGCTGCGGCCGTGACCAATCAGTTATTCTTGACTAATATCTGTCATGTGCTGGCAAACCAGGGGATTTCTGCGCCTTTTTGCCTCATTCCACCTACTCCGGTCAATATCAAAAATTTAACGCCGGATAAGGTATTCAGTATGGGCTACCAGTCGACGCGGACTACCGGCAGTACAGCGAATAATCAGTCATATAATGCCTTAGGCGAACAAAATGCCATTACTAATAATACTGTCAAAGATGCGGAATTTTCCCGATTAAGCTTCTGGACCAAGACCGATAATGATTTTGGAGCATTGGAGACAACACAAAACTCGACCGGCTACAAATTTGATAATCATAATTTTGTTCTTGGCGCAGATTACCGTTTGAAAGATGACTGGGTTGCCGGCGGATCTTTTTCTTACCAATTTAACAATGCCACATTTGACTCCAACCACGGCGCTACAAGCAGTTACACCTATACCGGATCGCTTTATTCATCATACAATCTTACTGATGACCTGCACTTTGAAACCAGCGCCTCTTATGGCGGATTGAATTATCAGTCCAGCCGCAATATTGTGCTGACAGGTTTGGCTCCTTCAGTGGCGTCAGGAGCGCCAAACGGTGAACAATATACCTTTAGTTTGGGCGGTGGTTATGATTTCAGCTATCGGGCTATGATCCTGGCGCCTTATATCCGGGGAGATTTTCTGCAACTAAACATTGAGCAATATTCTGAAACCGGCAGTATTGCCGCCATGAAATTTGCCAGGCAAAATGTGGAATCGATGATATCCTCATTAGGCGTGCAGACATCATACACTCTGAGTATGCCGTGGGGGGTGTTAACGCCGCAGTTGCGTGGTGAGTGGCATCATCAGTTTCTGGATGGCCAGCGTCAAATCAAAAGTAGCTTTGCTTCCGATCCAACCGGGCAAGTTCTCACTATCTCCGGTAATGCGCCAAGTTCTGATTACTATAGCTTTGCTGCGGAAGTTTCCAGCTTGTTTGCCGGTGGTCTGTCCGCTTTTTTGGCGTATGAAACTTTACAGGGCTACAGCAATATCAGCAGCAATAAATTCACTCTGGGCGGGCGAATGGAGTTTTAATGTTAATTCCGGGCATCCGCTTGATCCTGAGCTTATGGGGTTTCATCCAGTACCGTTAAATTGGCGCCGTTCAATTTCAGTTTCAAGATATTATTCTTGTGCTCCTGCAAATTCGAAACGGCACGCCATTGGGCATTATCAAGCGAGCGGAACGCAGCAAAAAAACCCAGCAGTCTGGTGCTGGGATCGACGGTGATGGCAACGGTTTTTTTAGCATTAGGGACAATTTGAAATTCTTGCTTACGCACCAAATCTCCGGCTAAGGTGGCTTGTTCCTTATCGAATAAGGCAAAAAAATTAGCGTTAACAAAATTACTTTTTTCTTTCAGTTCGTAAATCCGTAATAAAACCGGCGACGCCGCTCCGTTTATATCCGGGTTAACCGTACCATCACTGCTAATTTCGACACTGACCTGAGTCGGGGGCAAGGCAGGTGGCGGAGCAGGGGGCGCGTCTGCGCAACTGCTGCATAACAACATCATGGAAATGATAAAAATCAGAGGTTTGCCATTCATATCTGTGTCTGTCATTAGTTTTAAGGGGCCGGTTTCATCTTGGCTGTGTTGGGATTAGATCACCTGCTAAGGTGGCAGACTTTCAAGCCGGACCGGATTGTTAGCCTAAATAGCTTTTCCGAAAAGGATTGTACCAATAAACAATGCCGGGATTAACCGACTGAATAAATTATTCTAATCCTGGCTGGGTTGAAAGATTGAACACCACGGGATTTGCAACGGCTTGAAAGGATTGTCAATTATACCGTCCGGCGATAGTGGTTCAGTTTGAATTAAAAGTCAGTTATCACGATTTACATTGATGGTTGGTATTTGCTAGTTTTGGAAACCGCTACCCGTCCGGCTACTTGATTGAGATATGGAATTCGGCTAGTATCGCTTCAATTACGCCAAATCCAAATTTCCAGCATGATCATTACCAAAGGTCATCCATTGACGGACGTCGACAGACAATACGCAACCGACCAGTTAATGCCAGCAACAT
>CAVUMJ010000131.1:0-19731 GCA_963741375.1 uncultured Pseudomonadota bacterium | reverse complement strand
TCCATTTTTCATGATGATTGAGGGCAATTTCCGCGGCTAGATTAAACACCGGCGTGTCACCTTTACTCAGTATGTCATAACCGATTTGGCTATGGGTTTTCATGATTTCCCACTCGGCAGCGTCCAGGCTGCCAGGTTTTTTTAATACCGCATCCGGTATGCCGATTTTTCCGGTATCATGCAGCGGCGCCGCCAACTCCATCAGGTTTTGCCGTTCAATCGGCCATCCGGCCGCACTCGCCAGCACTTTGCTATAAGCAGCCATGCGCCAAATATGCACGCCGGTGTCAGTATCGTTATAGTGTCCCGCGTCTCCCAACATATAGACCGCAGCCCGGCAGCTCCTCTCCAGTTCGGAAGCTTGAATCAAGGACAAATGCGTGCTGACTCTTGCCTGGACGATCATCGGATAAAGCGGTTTAACGATGTAATCGACGCCTCCGGCGTCAAATCCAGCCTTCTCGTCGAAAATTTCAGACTTATTGGTCACAAAAATTACCGGAATATGCTCGGTTTCCGGATTTTGTTTAAGTTGGCGGCATACCTCGTATCCATTCATATCGGGCATCTGCACATCCAGCAGAATTAATGACGGATTGTGTTTTTTGACTGCCTGAAGCGCTTCAGCGCCATTACGCGCAAAAACCAGCGAGTATAAATCCTTGAGAATATGCCGCAGTATCCCCAGGTTGTTAGGATCATCGTCTACACAAAGAATGGGTCCATGATTCATGTCAAGGCTCCCTTGAGTCTTTAAATGGAAGGCCTAGCTTATCAGCAAGGTTATGGGTCTCAATTTTAGCAGCGCTGAAATCAAACTGCTCCAGCTGTTTCCAAATGGGTTGCAATTTCGACCTAGGCAACAGTTCGCCTAACGCCTGCAGATAGGGTTCCGCTGCATCGGGGTTATCCTGATCCAGGGCCAGGAACAAATCCTGGAGTAACGAGGCCGTTTTTGCGGGATCACTTGAGTAGGCAGCTTTGTCCGCCTCAATTTGGGGGGAGGAATCGAATTCTGTATTGCAAAAAGCATTGATAGAGGCTAGTCCGGTATCCAGGGCATTTTGTAATTGCAGAGCCATTTCAATCAGCTCAGCATCTTGGGCATCAGAATTTTCGATCAGTCCGGCTATATGGCTAATATTGTTTAGCGCCAGATTTGCCGCTACGCCGCCGAGCTTGTGGGCGAGAGCAATCGCCTCGTCCCGTTTCCATTCAACCAGCAGGTTAGCGATTTGCTGTCCGCCCAGGGAAAAAGATTCGCTGAATTTATGCAGGAAATCGCAATAGGTCGGCTTTTCCTCAAACATTGACAAACCAAGAGTGACATCCAAACCTGGCAAGGACGTATGATTCTCAGAAACAAATGTGGTTTGCATTGCTTTCGCTGCTTCCATAAAATCGCCGCGTTCCGGCCTGGCCGCATGTAAGCTAAGGAGCTCCTGAATTGTCGCCACCAGACGATCCACATTAAATGGCTTGGCTACATAGGCATTCATACCTGCGGCCAATGCCGCATCCTGTTGCTCTTTGAAAGCCCCGGCGCTCAGCGCGATGATTGGAATGTTCTTGCCTTGCGGTAACTGGCGGATACGGTGGCAAGCCTCGTGACCATCCATCAAAGGCATTTGCACATCCATGATGACGATGTCGATTTCTTTGGCGTTTTGCTCTACCTGTTGCACTGCCGACTGCCCATCGTTGGCGGCCATAACCATTGCGCCTTCTCTGATCAGTATACGCTGCGCCACCTCTCTGTTGATTTCACTGTCATCCACCACCAGAACGCGTACTCCGGGAATTCGCCGCGAGATCAATTTTCCCGTGGAAGTTTCCGATGTCAGGCCAAGTTCAGGATGACGCCTATTTTGAGCAAGTATCACCGCATCATAGAGCACGGAAGGCGTTACCGGCTTGGTGATCAATCCATCGAAAAGCTTTGCCTTCGGGTTTTGTAAAAGGCTTTCGCGGGCATAAGCCGTTACCATGATGATGATCGGAGGCTGGACCTCATGCGGAAAGTCTTGGCGTATGGTTTCTATGGTTTGCAAACCGTCAAGCCCACCCGGCATGTGCCAGTCGATCAACATCAAATCATAGTTAACGCCGTTTTCCTGTTGAGAATTAATCTTTGCTAAAGCGGCCTCACCGGATTCTACAATGTCGGATTCCCAGCGTAGCCCCTGGATGGTTAATTGGAGCGCCTCGCGAGCGATCGGATTGTCGTCGGCGATCAAAACTTGCAGGCCAATCAGGGATGGGATAGGCTGATTTGAGCCTTCAGTCCGCTCGAATTGAATCGTGAAATAAAACTCACTGCCTTTTCCGGGCTCGCTAAGCACATTAAGTTCGCCTCCCATCAAATTAACTAATTGACGGCTAATGGTGAGACCCAGCCCCGATCCGCCGTATCGCCGGGTAATCGAGGTGTCGGCCTGGGAGAAGGCCGAAAAGATTCTGGCCAGGGTTTCCTCGTTAATGCCTATGCCGGTGTCTCTGACCGAAAATCGTAAGCTGGCAGTTTCATCCGTGCATGAGACGCACTGCACTCCGACCACTACTTCACCGGATTCTGTGAATTTGAAGGCGTTACCGATCAGATTGATCAGCACCTGTTCGAGACGCAACGGATCGCCAAGCAGTGAATGCACGCCGAAAGGCGGCGGCAATACCACAAACTCGATATTCTTGTCTCCCAGATTCGCCGACATCACTGCGGCAAGGTTCTCCAAAACCTCGTCGAGCACAAACGGCACACTTTCCAGCTCCAGCCTACCTGCCTCGATTTTGGAGAAGTCGAGAATATCGTTAATCAATGCCAACAAAGATCGTCCGGCAATCCGGATTTTTTTGACAAGGTCCAGCGCTTCCCCTCTAACCATACCGTTTTCCAGCAAATAAGCCAGTCCGATAATGGCGTTCATCGGCGTGCGTATCTCGTGGCTCATATTGGCGAGGAAAGCACTCTTCGCCTGAGCCATATGCTCAGCCTGGGCGCGGGCCAATTCAAGTTCGGCATTGCTGCGCTCAAGATTGGAAGCAAATTCCCTAAGTTTGGTCTGCGCAGTGATCAGTTCGGTAATATCTTCGTTAGTGCCTATCATTCTGATCGCCGAGCCGTTTGGATCACAATGAACCTTGGCCTTGGCGTGAATAAAACGTTCGGCGCCGTCGCCCCTGCGGATGCGGAAAGTAATGTCGACGGGGCAATTGCGATCTATGGCGGCCTGCAAGGCTTCTTCAACGGCGTCTATGTTTTCAGGCCGCACATAAGCTCGCCAGCTGTCGTAAACAGGGATGAAAGCGGCTCTGTTCAGGCCGTATATCGCAAACATTGAATCGTCCCAGTTTAAACTGAGGTCTTGTAAATCGTACTCCCAGACCCCAACGCCGGCGGTCTCGGTGGCTAACTCGAAACGTTCCGCAATTTTCCGTTGCAATAAGGCTTGTTCGGCGATGATCGCTTCGCTTCGCTTTCTTTCGGTTAAATCGGCCGCGATCCCGAGAAAACCGAAGATTTGGCCTTCATCGTCGCGTAATGCGCTCATATTCAATAGCACCGGCAAACGCGCGCCATCCTTGCGGACATAAGTCCATTCATTCAGGTCCGGCTTACCTTGGCGGCATTTGACCACAAAGGTTTCGAAACCGGATTCGATGGCCATTCCCTGCTCGTCCGACAAAACTGCGGCGCGGGACTGTACTTCATCTTGATCATGGAATATGCCTAGGTTTTTTTTGCCTATCACTTCCTCGGCAGAATATGCCAGCATGTTTTCAGCGGCAGGATTGAACAGGGTAATGACGCCACTAGTGTCGGTAGCGATGATGGCGTAACCGGCGTTATTCAGAATAGCCCGTTGCAGGGCGGAATAAACACGTAATTGGGCGGTCCGTTCCACCACTTGCTGCTCTAGCGTGGTGTTTAATTCCATAATGCGCTGTTCTGCGCGTTTCCGCTCGGTGATGTCGATAATCGAAGCCAAAACTGCAAGACCTTCGCCGGTTTGAATCGGGGTGAGTCCAATTTCTATGGGAATTTCAACGCCTGTTTTGCTAAGGCCGTACAAATCGCGCCCAGCCCCCATGGCGCGTATGGTGGGCGTATTGATATATTGTTTGACTAAACCGGGATGCTTGTCTCGAAAACGTTCCGGCATCAGAAATTCGATTTTTTTGCCCAACATTTCTACTCGCCGATAACCGAACATTTCTTCCGCCTTGCGATTCACAAGGGATAATTTTTGCTCTTGGTCGGCAACAATGATGGCGTTCGGCATGGCTTCCACTACTATTCTAAAGCGGTCTTCGGCATGCTTTTGTTGCGAGATATCCCTGATGGTTGTTGATGCGCCTATAATCCGGCCTTCGGCAGTCTTGACAGGCGATACGGTCACCGAAACGTCGATCCGGCCGCCATCCCGGTGCAGGCGTTCGGTGACGTAATTTGAAACCAGTTCGCCTCGTCCGACACGGGCAAGTATATCGGTCTCTTCCACTTGAAGCTCGGTAGGTATGATCAGCTTGCTGATAGTCTGCCCTATGGCCTGATCTGCGGTATAGCCGAACAAACGCTCGGCTGTACTGTTCCAATCGGTTACCACGCCTTCAAGCGTTTTTGCAATGATAGCATCGTTCGAGCTTTCGATGATGGCGGCAAGTCTGGCTTGTTCGGTAATATCCTGTTTCAGATATAATTTGTCCAGTATCACAAGCCGGCAGCCTGCAGCATCCGCCGTAGCCTCCAGATGCGCGAAATGCAATGAGCCGCTACCGGTGCTTAGCGATAATTCGCATGCCTGCCTGGAAGGACTTTCAAATACCTGCTGCAAAAAAACCGTGAAGATAGGCTGATCTTTAGATTCAACGACAGAAAGGAATTGCATTCCACGTAGCTGATTCTTTTTAATTCCGAGTAACTGCGCCGCAGCTCGATTGGCTTGAAATATCAACCCGGAGCGATCCAGGCAGAGGTAAGCGATTGGAAAGAAATCATAAAACCCGGCGTAACCGATCAACGCCAATTTGCGGCGGTTTACGGCCTCAAGCATCTTCAGGAATTGCGCTTTAAGCCGGGCTTGTAATTTATCCTGCGGATTTTTGGTTCGCATAGGCTTGACTTAGTCTAAAGTAATGATGAGTCGCTAAGGGTTGACGTTGGCATAAGCGGCTACCGCGGCGGAATCCTGCAAAAAGGTATCTCAAAAATGGAATCCAGGATAAAGCTATTTCAAATAGCAGCAGGCAGTGGTTTTCAGCTACCGGCAATGTTCCGGCTATATCCAAGCTTATCGGTAGCATAATGAATGAGATGGTGAACTTTTCATAATAGTTTGCCTGGCATTATCCGTTAGAATTAAATTCTACACCTTTCGAAAGTTTCGATACAAGCTTTACGACATTCTGTCAGTATGTCATCAAGCACGTCCATGTGCTCCGAATTGAAATTTGCTACATCACACTCCGCAATACTTGTTAGTATTAATAGTTGCATAAGTTTTCGCATTAAGCGAATAACAAGAAATCGTCATGCTTACTAGGTTATTGGTATCCCCCGGTCTTGGAAACCGGGGGTATTTGTCAAAGGACGCCGCAAGTACATCCATGTAGGCTTTGCGCCAGCATCCATGCTGGCGAAACCTTTGCCAAATACCCCCGATTCCCAAGACCTCTGCCAAGGTGCCTCCTAAAGGCGAAAACTATTGAAACAATTAATATTCAAGTTTTCGCTTGATAAACCCGGCAGCTTTACGGCCCAGGCTAATGCTGGGGATTTCCAGAAAGTGATAAGCTGGCAGAGAGACTAATTGCACGATTGTCAAAGAGACTAAAAAACCTGCCAGCCATAGCAAAATACGGCTATGGATCATTGCTTCCAGACTTTGCAAGATGTAAGGGGTCACGCAAATCAGGATCAGCATGTGAATCAGATAAGCGCTATAAGATATTTTGCCGATTTGTCGTAACAAATTATAAGACAAAATAGTCTGCAGGGTTTTGGAAGCCAGAGCGGATATTAATAATAGACCGGCGCCTAGCCCTAAAAACAAGTGGGTGCTGTTTTCAGGAAAATAACTGATAAACCAATTTCCGGAGCTGTACAAAATAAAGCCGCCCAATAAAACCAGTAAACGCAACGGATGGCGCATGGACAGATAAGCGGTAATCTGCGTCAGGTAGCGCGCTATCAGTAAACCCAGCAAAAAATGCAGTAAATAACTGCATACGCCAAGAAATAGCACAGCAAAAAGCGAGAAGCCAGCCAGCCATGCCAGGCCTCTTTCGATCAACAGCAAACCAATTGGCAACAGTAAGGATAAGCTCAATTCTATGGTTAAAGTCCAGGCTTGCGGCAGCAGGATGACGTTATTCGGCAATTTTAACAACCAGCTTTCCCTGAACATATCCATTAAGGTTAAAGAGTGGGCATGCCACATGCTAACAAGCCAGTCAGTGGGATGAAGCAGAGTTTGCGGAATTGGATTTGGCTGGTATTGCAGATAAAAAACCGCACTGACGCATAACACAACCAGATAAGGCATCCAGATACGAAATATTCTGCCCAGCAAAAATCCAATCAAACTAAATCGGCTTAAATCCGGCTGGTGTCCGGAATGAAAATATCTTAACGACAGCACAAATCCGCTTAAAATAAAAAACATGGCAACCGCCGCGCCGCCATCCCACCAAAAATTCAAAGGTGAGGAATCCATTATTTGCCGGCATGAGGCGGTTTCGCAGGGCAGGCCGTATGCCAGTATGTAATGTTCGTTAAAAACAGTAAGCGCGGCTAGTCCACGCAGGCTATCAATATAATTGATATGAGTTTTGCTAGGCATGCTGAGAGTTAAGGAAAGAAAATGGAGAGATATTCGGATCTGTGGTTTTATTCGAAGATATAGCTTGCAAATATAGCATTCTGCCAGTGGATTGCCGGCAATTTTTGATTGAAACAGTATCTCACGTTTATCTTTTTTATCCGTAGGAGGCTGTCCGAGAATAGGAACCGTAGGGCATAGGCCGCAATAGGCGTTAGCCGTATTGCTCCGCATGTTGGCCTTCGATCGTCCGGAGTATTACGCTTCGCTAATACGCCCTATGGCCCTGTCCGAGAATAGAACATTCTCGGACAGGGCCATAGGTGTGATGGCGTTGATTTAAAATTTTCGGCTATAATGATCAACCAACAAAGTTAAAATCATGGATTGCCTTGCAGACAGTTTGAATTTTACTTGTCATTTCCAATATTATGGAATCTTTATAACAAGTCAGTTGGGCTGATTGTTCGGCATTTAATCATATGTTTTAGGAATAGAGATGATTCTAGTTACAGGTGGCGCTGGATTTATAGGTTCAAATTTTGTGCTGGACTGGTTAGCGCAGTCTGATGAGCAAGTCATTAATCTTGATGCATTAACTTATGCCGGCAACCTTGAGAGTTTGGCTGCATTAAGTGGGGATGGACGTCATATTTTCGTACAAGGCGACATTGGCGACAGTGCTTTGATTAGCCGGTTGCTGGATCGCTACCAGCCTCGCGCCATTGTCAATTTTGCTGCCGAAAGTCATGTCGACCGTTCCATACACGGCCCTGAGGATTTCATTCAGACTAATATCGTCGGTAGTTTTCGTCTTTTGGAAGCCGTAAGAGCATATTGGAATGATTTGCAGGAACCGCTCAAGCAAAACTTCAGATTTCTGCATGTCTCAACTGACGAAGTGTACGGGTCTTTAACAAAATCCGATCCGGCCTTTACTGAAACCAACCGCTACGAACCCAATAGCCCTTACTCCGCCAGTAAAGCCGCCAGCGATCATTTAGTGCGCGCTTATCACCATACTTACGGTCTGCCGGTACTCACCACCAATTGCTCAAATAATTACGGCCCATATCACTTTCCGGAGAAGTTGATTCCGCTGATGATAGTGAATGCATTGGCTGGCAAACCCTTGCCAGTCTATGGTGACGGCCAGCAAATTCGCGATTGGCTGTATGTGAAGGATCATTGCAGCGCCATCCGCTGTGTGCTGGAAGCAGGTAAGCTGGGCGAGACCTATAATGTTGGCGGCTGGAACGAAAAGCCGAATATAGAGATAGTCAATATTGTCTGTAGTTTGCTTGATGAACTGAGACCCAGAGCAGACCGGCTGTCTTATACCGAACAAATTACCTATGTGGCGGACCGGCCGGGACATGATCGCCGCTATGCCATAGACGCCGGTAAAATCGCGAATGAACTCGGCTGGAAGCCTCAGGAAACTTTTGAAAGCGGCATACGTAAAACTGTCAACTGGTATCTGGAGAATCAGGCCTGGGTGGCAAACGTCCAGTCCGGCGCCTATCGTGAATGGCTGGAGAAAAATTATCTGGACCGGGCCTGATTGAATCCGTCTTTAGAATTGTTTTGAGTCCGGCATAAACTGAAACTTTAAAAATTATCATGAAAATCCTGTTATTTGGTAAAAACGGTCAAGTTGGCTGGGAGCTTCAGCGTAGTTTGGCGCCGTTAGGCGAGCTGGTTGCGTTGGATTTTAATAGTCAGGAATACTGTGGAGATTTAACTGATCACCAAGGTTTGATTCAAACGGTACGGGCTATAGCTCCGGACATTATCGTCAATGCGGCGGCTCATACCGCGGTTGACAAAGCCGAAAGCGAAGAGGCGTTGGCCCGCAGTATTAACGGACTCGCGCCGGGTGTTTTGGCCGAAGAAGCCAAACGTCTCAATGCCTGGCTGATCCATTACTCAACAGATTATGTGTTTGATGGCGGTGGCGGCAGCCCGTGGCAGGAAACTGATCAGCCCAATCCGCTTAATGTTTACGGAAAAACCAAGCTGGAAGGCGAACAGGCCATTTGCGAGGTAGACGGCTTGCATTTTATTTTTAGGACCAGCTGGGTGTATGCTGCGCGTGGCAACAACTTTATTAAAACCATGCTAAGACTGGCTCAGGAACGGGAGCAGCTCACAGTTATTTATGATCAAATCGGAGCCCCTACCGGCGCAGAGCTGCTTGCCGATGTCACCGCTCATGCCATTGTAGCCGGGCGGAACCATTCTGATTTGAGGGGTTTATATCATTTGACTGCCGGTGGCGAAACCTCCTGGCATCAATACGCCTGCTTTGTGATTGAAGCGGCGCGTGCTGCCGGCTTGCCGGTCAAAGTGGCGGCTGATGCGATATCGCCGGTGCCGACCAGCGCATTTCCGACACCTGCCACCCGGCCTAAAAACTCGCGTCTGAATACTGAAAAACTGCAAAACAGTTTAAATTTATCTCTGCCACACTGGCAAACTGGGGTAACTCATATGTTAACGGAAATAATAGAGAAGCAATCATGAGTGAACGTAAAGGCATCATCCTTGCCGGAGGTTCCGGCACCAGACTGTATCCGGTTACCAAAGCGATATCCAAACAATTATTGCCGATATACGATAAACCGATGATTTATTATCCGCTCAGTACGCTGATGCTGGCGGGTATCAGGGACATTTTAATTATCTCCACGCCTCACGATACTCCGCTTTTCCAGCATTTATTAGGTGACGGCAGTGATTGGGGCATCAATTTGCAATATGCCGTACAACCCAGCCCGGACGGTTTGGCCCAGGCATTCATAATCGGACGGGATTTTGTTGGTGATCGGCCAAGCGCACTGGTCTTGGGAGACAATATCTTTTACGGTCATAATCTCTACATCCAGCTTAAAAACGCCACCGACCAAACCGACGGCGCCACAGTATTCGCCTATCACGTTCACGATCCGGAACGTTATGGCGTGGTGAGCTTTGACACTCAAGGCACGGCTATCTCTCTTGAAGAAAAGCCGGCTCAACCCAAAAGTAATTATGCGGTTACAGGCCTGTATTTTTATGATAATCAGGTCGTGGATATTGCCGCCAACCTCAAGCCATCGCCTCGTGGCGAGCTGGAAATTACCGATGTCAATAAAATCTACATGCAGCAGCAGCAATTAAAGGTTGAAATCATGGGCAGAGGTTATGCCTGGCTTGATACCGGCACTCATGAAAGCCTGATTGAGGCCGGGAATTTTATTGAAACCATAGAGCGCCGCCAGGGCTTGAAAGTGGCCTGTCCTGAAGAAATTGCCTGGCGTAATCTTTGGATTAGCGACGAAAGAATCGAATTATTGGCAAAGCCTCTGATCAAAAATGGTTATGGTCAATATTTGCTTGGTCTTCTCAATACGCAGGTGTTTTAATGATTGCAACCCGTCTGTCGATTCCGGAAGTAATATTGTTTGAGCCCAAAGTTTTTGGCGATGATAGAGGCTTTTTTTTTGAAAGTTTTAACCAGCAAAAATTTGCCGATCTGACCGGGCTGGAACGCAACTTTGTTCAGGATAACCACTCTAAATCACAAAAAGATGTATTGAGAGGTTTGCATTATCAGCTTCCCCCAAAATCGCAAGGTAAATTGGTGCGTGTTGTAGAGGGCGAGGTATTTGATGTTGCTGTAGATATTCGGAAAAGTTCGCCCACATTCGGCAAATGGGTGGGGGAAATTCTGACTGCTGAGAACAAATTACAATTATGGATACCTGAAGGTTTCGCTCATGGCTTTCTGGTTTTATCGGAAACTGCGGAATTTCTCTATAAAACCACGGATTATTACGCTCCGGAATGTGAGCGCTGTATCATCTGGAATGATACTGATATCAATATTGACTGGCCTGTTCCCCTTGCTCCTGTACTATCAGGCAAGGATCAGTCAGGCTTGCCTTTGCAACAATCTGACGTGTTTGACTGATGAAACATAGATAAAACGAGTATTCAATCACAAAAACGTTTTATTTTTTGGATTTAATCAAGCTTTTTATTCTATTTTATGTTTCATTGTCTGCAGGCTGATTTTCAGATTTAAGCTATGCTAATTTTTAAATACAGTTTGTATGCAGGATGACCGTGCGCCAAGCCAATTATTCAAGACGGACTTTTTAAGTGTCTTTTTGATGTTTAAAAATGAGTGCTGATGTTATTGAAAGATTACACCTGCCGGTCTTTTTGGAAATTTCAATTGCAACCTCAACAATCTATGAACTAATGGCTCAAAAGCTAAGATTTAATGACGATCAAGAAGATTTGATCGAACAAGAACCTATTGCAGATAGCAAGTCGCTGGAAGATTACTTACAGATTTTTCGTCGGCGGAAATACTATATCGTCCTGCCTATCTTGCCCTTGATATTGATTAGCTTCATGGCGGCTATGCTTTTGCCGCCTGTTTTTCACTCTTCGGCAGTGGTATTGATCGAGGAACAGCATATTCCTACGGAATTGGTTAAATCGACCGTATCAAGCTATGCAGATGAGCGGATCAAGCAGATTCAGCAAAAAATCACTACCACAGAAATTATTAATAAAATTATTGATAAATTTGATGTGTATGCTGATGAAAAGAAAAAGCTGACGCCGGTCGAGTTAGCTGAAAACTTTAAATTGCACACCACTCTGGATTTAATCAGTGCGGATGTGATCAATAATGGCCGCAAAGCTGTGGCGACGATGGCGTTTAAACTTGGCTTTGATCATAAAAAGCCGGATGTTGCCCAAAAAGTTGTGAATGAGCTGGTTAGCCTGTATTTAAGCGAAAACATTAGAAAGCGCACGGAGCAAGCCGCAGAGACCAGCAATTTCCTGGAGTCCGAAACCGACAAATTTAAATTGGAAATACAAAAAGCCGAATCCGCCATTGCCGATTTTAAACAAAAAAACAGTGATAGTCTGCCGGAGATGCTGACAACCAATTTAGCCAGCCAAAGCCGGATAGAAACGGAATTGCAACAATTGGATTTGCAGGAAAAAATGATACAGGAGCGGATTAGTTCCTTACGTTTACAATTAACAATTGTTAGTCCGGTGAATACGCCGCGCCGGGAAAATAAAACTGCCAGAGATTTGCCGGATACCTTGCCGGAATTGCAAGCCGAATATGACCGGCTAATTACTAATTTCAATGAATCCCATCCTGATGTCAAAGCGGTCAAGCGTAAAATGCTGGCGATGGAACAAAGTCAGAATTCAGCCGATCCCAAACATGCCATTATTAGTAATCCGGCATTTTTGCAAATTCAAAGCGATTTGGATTCTGCCCAGATTGAATTAAGCAATATTGCCAAGCAACGTCAAATTTTGCGGGAAAAACTGAATCAATTGGATTTGAGTATTTCCAAAACTCATCAGGTGGAGCGGGGATATGACGAATTAATGCGGGATCTGGAGAATAACAAGAAAAAATACCAAGATCTAAAGTCTAAATCGCTGGATGCAAGACTGGCGGTTTCAATGGAGGAAGAGGGCAAGTCTGAAAAGTTTACCCTGCAGGAGCCACCCTCTTTCCCGATTAAACCGGAAAAGCCTAATCGGATGAAAGTGATGCTTATGGGTATGGTGGTGTCGATAGGCATTGGCTTTGGTTTGGGATTGCTGGTTGAATTTACCGATGGAACCATACGCGGCCGCAATGCTTTGCATGATGCGATTGGTCTGGATCCTCTGGTGATGATTCCTTACATTAGTAATGAAGACGATGAACTTAAGGCTAAAAAGGAAAAAATGTTTTTTACCTCTATTACGATTGTCTTTATTGTAGTTTTTCTGGCCGCAGTCCATGTTCTATACATGCCTTTAGATGTGCTGTATGAGAAATTGTCCATCAAAATTAACAGTATGCTGAATTCATGATGATTTCGTCCGTCAAGAAAAAATACACGTTGAATACAATTGTCGCGCGTAACCTGAGTAATTTTTTGCAGCCAGATTTGGCTGAATCCGGAGTTAATTATGGATCATTTTGAGAAAGCTTTGCTCAAGGCTGAGACAGGTCAGTTTAAACCGGTTGAATTTAAACCATCGGTTCTACCGGTTGCGGCTAATGATACCCCTGAAATTGTTTATTCCCAGACCAAGCGGCAGTTAAGTAATCTGGAAATATTAAGGCAGCGCCGTGTTGTGTCATCTAATCTCTATTCTGTTGAGGCTGAGCCGTTTAGAATATTGAGAACAAGAGTATTGAAAAGTTTAAGAGCCAATCAGTGGAATAGTTTTGCAGTTACCGCGCCTACCAAACATGCTGGAAAGTCGCTTGTGGCAGTGAACTTAGCCATTGCTATGGCTATGGAAGTCAATCAGACTGTATTACTGGTGGATCTGGATTTGCGCGCCCCCAGTTTGGGCAATTATTTTAATTATAAAGTTGAGTATGGTTTGAGTGATTATTTGCGCGCAGATGTGCCTTTGTCCAAAATTCTGTTCAATCCAGGTTTTGATCGTTTGGTGGTTTTGCCTGGCAGAGACAGAGTTGAAGGTTCCTCAGAGTTGGTTTCCGGTCCTAAAATGCGGAATCTGGTTGAAGAATTAAAAAACCGTTATCAATCCAGAATTTTAATTTTCGACTTGCCTCCGGCTTTGGCTTCAGATGATGTGATGGTTTGCATGGATTATTTTGATGCTTATTTGTTAGTGGTTGAAAATGGCGGCAATACGCCCGCGGAAGTAAAAAAATCCGTACAATTAATGTCCGGCTCACATTTACTGGGGGCAGTATTAAATAAATGTGACGTGAACTCGGAGTTTCGTCAATACTATTAATCTATTAGTTTAATCAATATTAGAGCTAAATTTATCGACTATCGGCATTCAATATGTATACCCATTACTTTGGCTTTGCTCAAAGACCATTTTCGCTGTTGCCGGACCATAATTTTATTTATCTTAGTCCAAAACATAGAAAAGCATTAAGTATTTTACGATATGGATTAATGACGCCTACTGGTTTTACTTTGATTACCGGGGAAGTTGGCGCAGGTAAAACCACATTAATTAACCATGCGCTAAATTCCACGCTAAAGGATTGTTGTATAGGTTTAATAACCAATACACATTCGCATTTTGGGGATTTATTGGACTGGATATTGACTGCTTTTGATATTTCTTATCATTCTAATGATAAGGCTGAGCTGTACCGGATATTTGTCGAGTTTGTGCAAGGACAGTTTAATAGAAATAATAGGGTGATATTAATCGTGGACGAAGCTCAAAATATGAGTATCCCTACGCTGGAGGAGTTGCGATTATTGACTAATATTAATACTGGAAGCAGTGCTATGTTGCAGTTAGTATTAGTCGGTCAGCCTCAATTAGTGGAAAAATTGAAAAGTCCGGAATTGCTGCAATTTGCCCAACGGATTTCAATTGAATATCACTTGACTGCTTTGGACGGTGAAGAAACCGAAAATTATATTCGTCACCGTATCAGTCTGGTTGGCGGACAACCTGATATTTTTAGTTCAAATGCATGTGAAGCTGTGTATTATTATAGCGGCGGCATACCCAGGTTAATTAATAATATATGCGAAATGGCCTTGCTTTTTGCCTTTGCAGATGATCAGCATGAGATCAGTTTACAAACTGTTCTTAACGTGGTAAAAGAAAAAAATGTCACCGGTATTACTTTGGCGCATAGAGAAACCAGTATTGACAAGCAAAAGTTTAAGGAATTAATTCAGCAACAAGCTATCCAGAAGAAGAGCAAGATAGATAATGAAGGTTAACTAAGTTTATCATTTACTGCCTAGGCTTAATTAATCAATGTTAATGGCCTTGATAATATTTTCCACTTGATTAGCCATTCAGCTGGTTTGACAATTGAAGAAATAATAGCAAAATACCATTTTTGTATGGTATTTTAAAAAATAGAATGGCCGGTTTGACCAAATGGTTTTCAGAATAATTTGCCTGAAATAAATTTTGACGGGACTAAAATGTGTGTATCAATTAGCTGCACAAGCCAATGGTTGATAAAAAAGTTTATTACTTTAGCTTATACTTGAATACCTTTTATAGTCATGTCTGAAATGTAACTGATTGAAGAAAATTGCGAGTATGATTATGTCATGGATAAGTAAGTCTTTATGCCTTAAAACACTAATGCTGTTTAGTATATTAGTTTTGACTGCTTGCAGTTCCAAGCCTTTGCTGGAAAGCGTACCGCAGGACTCTGATTACACTTATCAAATAGGTGCTGGGGATATACTAACTATTTCAGTTTGGGGTAATCCGGAAATGTCGGTCACGGCAACTGTCCGCCCGGACGGTAAAATTTCTTCGCATTTTGTTGAAGATATGTTGGCGAGGGGCAAAACCCCCACTGAATTGGCCCATGATATTGAAAAAGTCTTGCTGACTTATATGAAGAGTCCTGAGGTAGTGGTGATAGCTCAAGGTTTCAGGGGTGTGAATACCCAGCAGATTAGGGTGATTGGACGTATTGGTAATTCTATTAGCGGCACGACCACCAATAATAATATGATAGGAACCAATTCCTTTGGGGTTTCAGCCGGCGGCAGCAGTATTTCCACTAACAACAGCACCATTAACAATGGTGGTATTGGCCGTTATCAAGGCAGGTCCATACCTTACGAACGCGGCATGACCTTACTGGATATCGCTATTCAAATTGGCTTAAGTCAGTATGCGGACGGCAACCGTTCAACGGTAATTCGTAATGTCAACGGTCAATTGCAGTCATTCCGAGTCAGGCTGGATGATTTGATTGACGATGCGGATTTATCTGCGAACGTGTTAATGATGCCGGGTGACATACTGTTCATACCGGATGCCTATTTTTAAGGGAAATGCCGTTTCAGGCGCCATTCTAATGTTTAATTGCGCCTGTTTTTCACGGTTAAAATAGTTTGAAAAACTGCTGGGAAAATATTTAAGGGAAGAACGGATATCGGCCAAACCAATTGATGGACAGGCTGATATTTGCAAAACAGTTAGATTTAAGTCCACATTTTTGAGTTAAATTCAATCGGCTTAAATATATCATAATCTTTGTATGTGTTAACTGAGATAGTCAGTACATATGGCCGGGTTTGATTCCGGTATCATTTGTTGGCAGACAGGCTGTCAAAATCATAGCATTCAGCTAAACTTAATAAATAGTCATTTTGGCGGCTTTGATGTTTTCAGGACTTTATTATCCGGATATTAAACGGAAAATATTTGGCCTTTTTTTATGGAATTGATAATTTTTTGATGGCTTCCGGAATTACATCCTTCAATGAACATTTATTGACAAATATGCTGAAAGTGACAGGATTCAGGGTAATTGAAAAATTAATCCTTGTTGTATTCTTTTTTATTTTGTTAATGAGTCGGGCCTACTCATTTGAATGGCAGTTTAGACCAAATTTTTCAATGAGCGAAGTATTCTCAGACAATCTAAACTTGTCTGAGAATACTAAAACATCCGGATTAGTAACAGAAATGTCTCCGGGCGTGATTTTGAGAGGACAATCTCCGTGGAGTAATTTAAATTTGAACTATCGTTTGCAAGGTTTATATAACGCCGAAGCCGATAACACCGTGAATGTGCATCAACAATTGCAAATGAACTCCTTGTTTCAGGCAATTCCTAATACGCTTTATCTTGATACAAAAAGCACGATTAGTCAGCAAAATCTTAGTAATACATTTATAGCTACAGACAATATTTCCGGAAAAGGCAGTATTGTCAATAATGAAAATATCAGTATTTCACCCTATTTAACGCCGCATTTCGGACAGTATGCTGTAGGGCTTTTAAAAGCAGGGTATGCCGGTAGTTTCTTTGATAATAATCAAACTACTATACTCAATAATACCGTGGCTGAAATTAGTAATTCAGACACCATTACAAAACAGGCGAAATTATCGAGCGGAGCTTATTTCAATGTGATCAGATGGAATATGAATTATTCATCGCAAGTTCAGAATCAGGTAAATATCGGTCAGGTTCGTTTTCAAGAATATACCGGGGATGCTTCATATTTTATCAATCGAAAATATAGTGTTTTTGTGCAAACCGGCTATGAAGATAACTTTTACCAAACCGGGCAGGAAGGGAATAGCTCAATTAAGAACGGTATGTATTACACGGTTGGCGGGATCTGGCAGCCTGGGGTCTGGTATAGTCTGGAAGCCGGATATGGTAATAATAGTCACGTCACCATGCGCTATAACCCATCCAGTAATTTGACCGCCAATGTTACATATAATGATAGAAGTGTCGGTCTGAATTTAGGTTCAACCTGGGATGCAAATTTAACATATAGTTCGCTTTTCTCTAAATTTAACGCCGAATATCATCAGGATACCATTACAGTTCAGCAAATTTTGTCAGCGCAGTCAGTTTTTCCAACCGGAGTTTTTGGCGCCGGTTCACAGTCTGCGCAATATGCTGTCAATCTGCCCACATTAATTAACGATATTTTGATCCGAAAGCACGCTTCAGTGAATTATAACTACAATTACGGGAAAAATAGTTTTTATGCTAACGCCTTTAGCGAGCATCGCAGTTATCAGATTAACCAGATCGATCAGATGGTATATGGCGTTAGCGGAGGCTGGCAGTGGCAATTCCAGCCAAGAACCAGTTTTTATGTGCAGCCTTATTGGCAAACTTTAACTTCAAATCAGACCGGCGGCGATAACAAACTGTATGAAGTTCAGGTTGGTTTGACGAGAAACATTCCCATAGAGATAGGCATGCCTTTATTATTAAAAAGTACTCTGGAAGGCCGGCACATTAAGGAGATTTCCGGAACGTCCGGATCTAGTTACGATGAAAATAGAGTGACGGCTAATTTCTTTGTGCAGTATTGATGCAATATAAATATTAAATATTTGTTAATTTTTCACAATAACTTTGTATGTGTTATTGGTATCAGAGCAGTACGCTGAACGAAGCAGAAGATAACATGGCGAACAGCTGGCGCTTTGCGTCGAGGTCTTCGCGCACCGCTTCGACGATGTAGTCGGCGTCGCGAACGCTCTCGGCGAGGCCGGGAACGATGCGCACCCGCCGACACGGCCGTTACGTCGTCGCCGAGATCGGTGAGGTTCGTGAGGATGCGGTCCTTGGCGCCGGCGAGCGTCGGCGCGTGGGCGTCGGTGAGCGCCACGTCATGGCCGGCGAGCGCGAACACCTGCGTACTTTGTGCTCCAGCGGACGTACCGGGCGACCTGCGAAGAAAATGCTCCGGCCAAGGAGCGTCGCACGACGACACGCACGATCCTCAGTGAGTTCGCCGTCTTCGTGGTGTTGATTACCCGTTCGCCGGCAGGGCGACTCGTCCAACCGCTGCAACCCAACGCCACGCAGTGCGCGTTGCTGCAACGCCTGGGCCTTGTCACGCCCGCCCATCTTCTCAACCACCGCCTCCCTCGGCCTCCCACTTAACCTGCGGTCACTCCTGCCCCATCACCCCTGGCCCCCGTTGCAGCACAACCCAGGTAGCGGAAAATAAGGTTAAACACAGCGCGGTACGCTGTCGCCGTTGGCTCAGGGCTACGTGCCGGCATCCTTGGCATGCATTACTTTGTCCAAAATGCCATTGACGAACTGCGACGACTGGGCGGAGCCGAAGCGCTTGGCCAATTCTACGGCCTCGTCGATGGCGACACGAGGGGGCGTGTCGGTGTGCAGCAGCTCGTAGGCCCCCAGCCGGAGCACGTTGCGATCGGTGGCCGCCATCCGCTTGAGGCTCCAATGGGCGGCAACCTGCTCGACCAGGGCGTCCAACTCCGCCCGCTGCCGCCGCACGCCGGTGACCAACTCGCGGGCGAACGTTCGCAGGTCGTCGCCGCGCAAGCGGCGGTGGATGAACTGATCGCCGTCGGCCGGGTTGTGACGCGGATTCAGATCGTCCTGGTAGAGGACCTGGAAGGCGACTTCTCGTGCTCGGCTGCGGCGGGACATGGGGAGGGGATTTAGGGATTTGGAGGTCTGGGATTTGGGGGGTCAGGGCAAACGGGCCAGCAGATCGACCATTTCGAGGGCCGCCAGGCGGCAATCGACGCCCTTGTTGCCGAGTCGGCCCTGGGGCCGTCCTTGCCCGTGGTGGCCGTCTGGCCGCCGGAGCGGGCAATCGGCCTGTTCGAGCGTGTTGCAGGTGAGGATGCCGAACAGCACCGGCAGCCCGTAATGGACGCCGAGTCTCGCACAAGGCCGTGCTCACGGCCCGGTTGATGTGCTGGTCGTGGGTGGTTTCGCCGCGGACGACGGCGCCCCAGGCAGATCACCGCGACGTATCGTCCGCTGGCCGCCAGGCGGTCGGCCACGGTGGGAATCTCGAACGCGCCGGGCGTCCAGGCCACGTCGATCCGCTCGTCCGCCACGCCGTGCGCGACGAGCGTCTGCACCGCGCCTTCCAGCAGGCGCGAGGTGATCGATTCGTTGAACCGCGAGACCACCATGGCGAATCGGCCCTCGACGCCGGCGGCGGTTCCTTGATAGATGTTCGGCATGCAAGTCAGGATAGTCAAAGAGGGCAGTGGCGGCTTTCGCGGAGAAAGGCGCACTTTTCGTACCACCTACACCTTCATGTTCATGCTCATCAGGAACTCGGCGTTGGTCTTCGTCTTTTGCAGCCGGCGTGACCAGCAGTTCCATGGCGTCGGGCGGGTTCATGTCGTTCAGTACCCGGCGGAGGATGCAGACGCGGCGGTATTCTTCGGGGTCCAGCAGCATCTCTTCCTTGCGCGTGCCGCTGCGGTTGATGTCGATCGAGGGCCAGATGCGGCGATCGACCAGCTTGCGGTCCAGCACGATTTCCTGGTTGCCGGTGCCTTTGAACTCCTCGAAGATCACTTCGTCCATGCGGCTGCCGGTCTCGACCAGCCCGTGCCGATGACAGTCAACGAGCCGCCTTCCTCGACTTTA
>CAVUMJ010000130.1:0-8444 GCA_963741375.1 uncultured Pseudomonadota bacterium | reverse complement strand
ACCCGCAACAAACCCGGAGCGGTCTGATGGTGACAAATACGCAAACTCAAATAAGCCGATCAAAAGCCTTGTTAGGTTTTGGTCTTGCCGCCTTTGCCGCAATTGGCTTTTCCGCCAAGGCTATTCTGGTCAAACTGGCATATTACGATGCTATCGATGCTGTCACTCTGCTAGCTTTACGAATGTTATTCTCCCTGCCGTTTTTTCTGGCGGTGGCGTTGCGGCATGCGGTCCGTAAAACGGATAATCCCTTGCAAGCCAGAGATTATCTGGCGGTTTTGCTGTTGGGGATATTGGGATATTACTTGTCCAGTCTATTCGATTTCATAGGCTTGCAATACATTTCAGCCGGATTGGAGAGATTGATTTTGTTTCTTTATCCCACTATGGTTTTACTGCTATCCGTGGTTTGTTTAGGAAAAACTTTTGGCCGCAAGGAGATGGTAGCCTTATTGCTTAGCTATAGCGGAATAGGTCTGGTTTTTTTCGAAGAACTGAATTTTAAATCAGACAATTTATTGGTGGGAGCCAGCTTTGTTTTCGCCAGCACCCTAACTTATTCACTTTATCTGATTGGCGCGGGGGAAACCATAGCCAGAATCGGAGCATCACGATTTACTGCGCTAGCTATGCTGGTGGCATGTTGCGCCACTTTTTTGCAATTTATCCTGACCCATCCGCCCGATGCGTTACTGGTCTCCTGGCGGGTTTACCAGTTAAGCATACTGATGGCGATCTTTTCCACAGTATTGCCGGTTTTCATGTTGTCTGCGGCAATTCGTTTAATCGGCTCTGCGCATACCTCGCTAATCGGTTCCATTGGGCCGGTAGTCACCTTGTTTATGGCTGTCGGGATTTTGCATGAAACTCTGTCAGCTATCCAAATTTTAGGCGCCTCATTAGTGATGACAGGAGTATTAAGCTTAATTCTAAAACCTAAAAGCCGGAGTTGAACGATGTATATAAATGACTATAGCTTTTGTTGTCCATGGTAACGCCAAAATACAACTCGCTTTTGCCCTAAAATATTTTTGAGCTTGCATTTACTAAACCATATGGTACATTTAATATAATATTAAACTAAACGGTACAGTTTATGTGTACAAATGCCGCAATCCCTGAAAAAATCCGCCAGTGCCTCGGCAGACCGAAAGACGCCGCAAAACGGGAGAAAATCCTGCAGGCAGCAGGAATACTGTTCCTGAAACATGGCTACGAGCTAACCAGTATGGAGGCGCTTGCAAAAATGGCGGATGTATCCAAACTGACGGTTTATAGTCATTTCGATAATAAAGCCGAACTTTTTAAAGAAGTCATCCGGCAAAGATGCGACAGACAGGCAGCGCCGGAAGGCTTTTTAAATTTTGCCAAGCTGCCAGTGGAGCAGGCACTTTTACAACTGGGCAAAATATTGACCGGTCTGATTTTCAGTTCAGACTCTATTCGTTTACTGCGTATCTTACAATCGGAAGCAGAGCGCCATCCGCAATTGGTGAAGATTTTTTATGAAGCAGCTCCTCAACGCGTCAAAACCGCATTTGGCGAACTTCTGAAAGAGTGGGTAAGCCAAGGACAATTAGTTGTGACGGATATTCCGGTGGCAACCGAACAATTCTTCAGTCTGCTGAAAGGTGAGCTGTATTTAAAAGCGATGATGTCGCTTGAGCCTATACCCGATTCGGCAGCTTTGGAAAACCATGTCCGGGCGGGTATCAGTCTTTTTTTGGCCGGATATTTGTCCAAAAATCAAGCAGGTTGAACCATGAAATCGAATCAATCAAAGTTTACGCTAATTTTTTTACTGTTGTTTGCCGGAGTGGCTGCGGGAATTTATCTATACCTGCATCGCGGAGAAGAGTCCACGGATGACGCCAACATAGCCGGGCGTACCGTAACCCTCAGCCCGAAAGTGGCAGGCTATGTCACAAACTTAAACATCAATGACAATCAATTGGTAAAAGCCGGTGAGGTTTTACTGGAAATAGATGATAGCGATTATGTCATTCGCCGTGACAAAGCCAAAGCCACATTTGAAGCTGCGCGAGCGGCTGCGCTGGCTTCGCAAAACAATATGGAGTCTACCAACATTTCAGCTCCTTCCAATCGTGACGCCGCTTTGGCGCAAGTTGATTCCGCCAAAGCAAATTGGGACAAGGCCGGCAAGGATTTGAACCGCATGCAGCGTTTAAGCGACGAAGCCCGCAGTCAAGGCCAACTGGATCAAGCCATTGCTGCGGAGAAAGCCGCAAAATCGGCTTTTTATGAGGCCCAGGCCAGACTGCGCGGTGCGGAAGTTGCCCCTAAGACAATTGCAGCTGCTCGAGCCACCAGTAATCAATTAATGGCGCAGTTTCGACAGGCGCAAGCCGATTTGGCCCAGGCTGAAAACGATCTGGCCAACACCCGGTTGATTGCGCCCATGGACGGCAGGATTACCAATCGCGGGGTGGAGCGCGGCAATTATGTGCAGACTGGCCAGCAATTAGGTTCACTGGTAAGCACGGAATTGTGGGTTATCGCCAACTTCAAGGAAACTCAGTTAGAGCATATGCATCCCGGTCAACATGTGACAGTCAGTATTGACGCCTATCCATCACAAGGATTTGATGGCAAAGTTGACAGCATTCAGTCCGGTACAGGAGCATTTTTTTCGGCATTTCCGCCGCAAAACGCCACCGGTAATTTTGTAAAAATTGTGCAGCGGGTTCCGGTAAAAATTATCTTTGATAAGCAGCCGGATGCGTCACTGGCCTTGGGACCGGGGATGTCTGTGATGCCAACTGTGTTTACAGCACGGGATTAGGGTGATAAAGGTGACTCAGGATAAACCGGCGCCCAATCCATTTTTGATCGCGGTAGTAGTCAGTTTGGCCGCCTTTATGGAAGTGTTGGACACTACGATAGTTAATGTCGCCTTATCGCACATCGGCGGCAGTTTTGCCGCCAGTCAGGACGAAAGCACATGGGTTCTGACTTCTTATCTGGTTGCCAATGGCATTGTCCTGCCCTTGTCGGGCTGGCTGGCTGGCGTGATGGGCCGGAAAAATTACTTTTTGCTGAGTATTATCGGATTTACCGCCACATCGTTTGCCTGCGGCATTTCTACATCGTTGCCGATGCTGATTGTGTTTCGCTTATTGCAAGGCTTGGCCGGGGGCGGTTTACAGCCTATGCAAATGTCCATAGTCATGGATGCATTTCCACCGGAAAAGCGCGGCACTGCTTTTGGCATTACCGGTATGACCATGATTGTTGCCCCGATTTTAGGGCCTACACTGGGAGGTTTGATTACCGATAATTTTAATTGGCGGTGGATCTTTTTTATGAATGTGCCAGTGGGCGCCCTAGCTTTTATTCTGGTGAAACGTTTGGTGGAAGATCCAATTCACGCCAAAGCCAAAGGCCTGCTGTCTATTGACTATATTGGCCTCAGTCTGGTTGTGCTCGGGCTTGGGGCATTGCAGGTCGTACTGGATAAGGGCCAGGAAGAAGACTGGTTCGACAGCCATTTCATCGTAATGTTTAGCTGCATTAGCGCCATCGCCCTGCTTGCGGCAATTTTCTGGTTGTTGCGGCAAAAAGATCCGGTGATCGATATCAGGCTGATTGCCACACGCAGTTTCGGCATGTCTTGCCTAATGGTGTTTTTTATCGGCTTTGCGCTATATGGCTCCAGCACACTATTGCCGCTTTTGGTGCAATCTCAATTCGGCTATGACGCTACTCAGGCTGGTCTTGTACTTTCGCCGGGCGGTCTGGTCCTGGTGTTTCTAATGCCGGTAGTGGGTAAACTGGTGAACAAGTTTCAGGCCAGTTATCTGATTACCCTGGGTATGTTAACGCTTAGCACCGGTATGTGGTTTACCAGCTACGTGACGCCGCAATCCGATTACAATACTTTTGTATTGATGCGGATTGTTCAGGTTTTAGGACTGCCTTTTCTGTTTATACCCAGCAGCACCATGGCTTTTTCAGATATCCCACCCGAAAAAAGCAGTAAAGCCTCTGCGCTTTACGCTTTGCTGCGTAATTTGGGCGGCAGTGTCGGCATTTCCATCCTGTCAAGCTATGTTTCCCGCCATGAGCAGATACAACAGAACCTATTGGCAGAGCATTTATCCCCTGCCAATCCGGCTTATCGCGCCATATTATCTAAATACACCGATGCTATCATGGCTGCGGGAAATCCTCATGCGGCAGCCAGCGCCTCAGCCATGAGCAGACTGTATCAGGAGTTGTTAAATCAATCCGCCATTCTGGCTTATGCCGATGCTTTCCGGTTTCTTGCTGAAATTATCCTGATTCTGGCGTTCCTGGCCTTGCTGATGCCGCGTCACGAAATCAAACAGGCGGCTGACGCCGTTACTGCACATTAGGAGACATTCATGAAAAACTTTCGCCATAGCGTAAATTTGATTGGATTGGCTGTTATCCTGACCGGATGCATGGTAGGGCCGGATTATCAACAGCCGGAAACAACTGTTCCGCAAAACTGGGTTTCGTCTCAAGGTCATCAAGCAGCTAATGACGGCATTAGTCTTGAACAAAGCTGGTGGGAGAATTTTCATGATCCGGTTTTGAATCAACTGATCAACAAAGCCTTAAACGCCAATCCGGATATTAAGACCGCCGAGACGCGGATTGCCTCAGCACGCGCTTCTCGGGCCAGCGCCAGCGCCGCTCTATTACCGACCGGCGACTTGATGGGCAGCGCCAACCGGCAAGGCAACCAACTGGGTTTTCCCAGCGGCGGACCTGCGAATTTGTCCAGTTTGGTCAAAGAACCGTTCAGTATTTTTAAATCAGGTTTTGACGCCAGTTGGGAGCTTGATCTGTTTGGCGGTCATCGCCGGGAACTTGAATCTGCCGAGGCGGAGCTGACAGCCTCTGCAATTTCCCGTGAAGATGTGTTTATCAGTACCCTGGCGGAAGTCGCCAAGACATACGTTGAGATTCGTCAATACCAGGTACAACTGCAAAATGCCATGGATACCATTGATGCGGACAACAAATCCGCGGCTATTACCCGGCAGCGCGCAGAGGTTGGCGATACGGCCAGGATAGATGTTTCGTATGCTGAATCCCGGCTGGAACACGATCAGGCGCAAATTGCCTATTTCAGCAATCTGCTATCGCAGGCGGAATACAGCTTGGATGTTTTATTGGGAGAAAAGCCGGGGATTACACATGATCTGGTTGGCGCGGGTAGCGTTGTGCCATTGAGCGATAAGCAACTGATTTTAGCGGCGCCCGCCATGGTAATCGCAAATCGGCCCGACATCCGCAATGCTGAACGCAAACTAGCCGCCGCCACTGCCCAACAAGGTGTCGCCGTTGCCAAGTTCTTCCCTGACGTTTCTCTGTCCGGCTTTATTGGTTTATTTAATACCAACGCCGCTAATTTTTTGAATCTCAGCAGCAAGTCCTGGTCGATGGGGGCCAGCGTGTTATGGCCAATTTTAAGCTACGGCGCATTGTCAGCCAATCTGGATGCCGCCGACGCAAAACAGCAGGAAGCCTTAGCTATCTATCAGAAGTCGATACTGAGCGCACTGTCGGATGTAGAGCGCTCATTTACCGCCTACATCGAGCAGGAAAAATATATGCAGGCCGAGGAAAAAGCCGCAGCAGCCGATCAGCATGTCTGTGTGATCGCCAATGAGCGCTATAAAGAAGGTCTGACATCGCTACAAGATGTTCTGGATGCGCAACGTAGTCTTTACGCCAGCCGGACTCAGCTGATATCCGCCAAGGCCCAAACCTCGCAGAATTTTATCGCGGTTTATAAAAGCTTAGGCGGCAGTTGGAAACCGGCCGCTTCCAATTAATAAACGATCAGTGTTGTATGGATAGCTTCATAAGTTCATGCCGATATGGGCAGGGTAACCGGCAAGAACTTATGAAACTATATAATAATTAGAGAATCTCACTTAGGAGGCTGTCCGAGAATAGAAACCGTAGGGCATAGGGCGCAATAGGCGCGAGCCGTATTGCGCCGCATGCTGGCCCCTTCGACCATCCGGCGTATTACGCTTCACTAATACGCCGGATGGCTCTGTATACATTCTCGGACAGCCTCCTATACCGGCAGTTTCCAGCATTTCCTTAGCATGAAGCCAGCGTATTTTCGGTAATGGTCATGCCACCTAACATTCTGGTGATTTCCTGAGCCCGTTCAGCGTCACTTAAACGTTTGAGAGTGGAAGAACTGACAGCGGCCAGTTGTTTTTTGACGACAAACAGATGTTGATGCGCCTGGGTGGCAACTTGCGGTAAATGGGTAACGCACAGTTCTTGGCGATTTTGGCAGAGTCGTTAATTCCGTCCCATTTTGTTTTGCTTAGACAGTTTCATTCAAAGGTAAAAATCGGGTAAACTTTTGTTCTGGTAAAGTTATCGGATGGCATTTTGGTAATGCTTCAGCTCAATAAATCAGGCTAATGACTGGATGTCTGCATACGGTAACCAGGTTAGAGCCAGTAAATAGTTTCTCCTGAACTTCCGGGACACGCTGTTTTCAACATTGATGAAGTATGGGGGTATTTATGACTACACTACTTTGGCTGCAAACCGGTTCCTGCGGCGGTGACACCATGGCAATTCTGTGCGCAGACAGTCCCTCACTGGAAGAACTGGTGGATGTGTATGGAGTTGAAATTCTCTGGCAGCCATCTTTGTCCGCCTTACCAATGAATAGGCTAGATGAATTGATTGCAGCGATCATTGAGGACCGGTTAGCACTTGACGTTTTATGCGTGGAGGGTAGCATCATCACCGGACCCAACGGCTCAGGCATGTACGATCCGTATGGTGGGCGATCCAAAATGAGCCTGATCATGCAACTGGCCGAAAAAGCCCAATACGTGGTGGCGATGGGTACTTGCGCCGCGTATGGAGGTGTGCATGCCGCACCGCCCAATCCAACCGACTGTCTAGGCCTGCAGTTCGACAAAGAATTGCCGGGAGGATTGTTGGCCGCAGAATGGAGATCCCGTAAGGAATTGCCGGTTATCAATATCTCCGGCTGTCCAGCCCACCCAAATGCGATGACTAAAACCCTAGCCATGCTGGCTGCCGGACTGCCTGTGGAGCTCGATCATCTCAACCGCCCCAAGGCCTTTTTCAATACCATGGTACATCAGGGATGCACGCGTAATGAGTATCATGAATATGATGTGGAAGACAACGCATTAGGCGGTAAGGGCTGTATGTTCTTTAATCTAGGTTGTCAGGGGCCAGTAACCGTAGCAATCTGCAATACGGAGCTTTGGAATGGCCGCAGTAGCAAAACCCGAGCAGGCGTGCCTTGTTTCGGCTGTACATCCCCGAGTTTTCCCTTGGATCACGATTTGTTCCTCACCGAAAAAATCGGTCCAATACCTGTCAATTTGCCATTGGGTGTGGAGCGGGCCAATTACATGGCATATAAAAGCTTGGCTCATGAAGCAGCTCCTGAGCGGGTGCTGAACAAGATGATGGATATTTAATTATGTCTAGCAGAATCATCCAGATCGAACTTAACCGTGTCGAAGGCGATCTCAATTTCCAATTAGAGCTGGAAGACGGCAAAGTCACCGATGCCCGTTGCATCGGCACGCTTTACAGGGGGTTCGAGCAAATCCTCCTGACTCGCAAGCCCACCGACTCGCTGGTGATTACGCCCCGCATCTGCGGCATCTGCGGTACTGCGCAACTAAACGCTGCTGTGCTGGCGTTGGAGCATGCGGGCCGGATTCCTGTGCCGCCCAACGCTATCCGCATACGCAATTTGTGTTTGATGGCCGAGACGGTGCAAAGCGATCTGCGGCAATCCTTTTTGTTTTTCACCCCCGACTTTTGCCACGCTAAATATAGCAAAATGCGGTTTTATGAAAAAGCGCGCGATGCATTCCTGCCGTTCCAAGGTTCGGTTTATCGTGGCGCGCTCGAATATTCCCGGCATATCGTTGAAATTATCGCTCTGTTTGGCGGGCAGTGGCCGCACTCGTCCTACATGTTGCCTGGCGGAGTAACGACGGCAGCCAACAGCCGCCAAATTATCGATAGCCTGTCCATCCTCAATAAGCTGACTCGCTGGTTTGAGCAGAACATCATTGGCACAGAACTGGATGACTGGTTGGCATTGGAAACTGCAGATGATTTTTTCACCTCTTTGACAGCCGACAATGCCGGTGAAAACAGCGCCATCGGGCTGTTTACCTGGATGAGCCGAGATGCCGGCCTACATCTTTTGGGTTTTGGGACGCCGCACATGCTCAGCTATGGCGCTTATGACGACCCGCACGATGAAACCGCTTTTCCGCCTGACCGCAAGCGCTTGTTTAGAGCCGGCTTCCTGAATGGCGAGACGGGAGAGGTGATGGCTTTCGATCAAACCGAAATTACCGAACATGTGCGTTATTCCTGGTTTCAGCAATACGCTGGCGGCCGTCATCCATTTCAGA
>CAVUMJ010000129.1:0-5028 GCA_963741375.1 uncultured Pseudomonadota bacterium | reverse complement strand
GTTTTGTAGCCGCTTAACCAGTACCGTATTGCTCAATTCGGGCCACTCCAGCTCCAGCTGTCCTGGGTGATGAGTTTCGATACATCATATTGAATCCGGATACGGGAATAGCCTTCACCCATGCCGCCGACCAAGGTATTTTGCTGAAACACTTTGTTGCCGGTGCTGTTAAAAGCCCAAGTTACATCCAGATTGGGATAGTCATTCCAGTTCCGGCCAAGTTCACAGGGAGCCCCCCAGCCGGAGGAACCGGTATAAATTAGGTTGCCGCCATAAAAAACCTGCGCGTGGTCATCAAATTCAACCATGGCCAGCTTGGCGCTGATGATGGCTTCAGGATGTTTGACGTTATAGGTGACTTGCCAAGTAAAAACACCACAACCTGCAGACCAATAGTTATCACCGACCACTCCGACATACAAGTCCATGCAGCCCGGCCCGCAACTGGATATGCCACCATTACCCGAAACATAGGTCATTAAAGGTTCAACATTAACCTGATGAGTAGCGGTACAACTTTGCGGTATAGTCGGTTCACGCACGCAAAGCTGGTAATTTGGTACCTGCACCGTTTGCGTAGTTGCGGTTTGCGTGGTGGTAGTTGTGCAGTCCGAGAACGACTGTGCCCAAGGCGTAAAATTAGCCAATATTTGATCGCTGGTGGTCCAGATAGGATCGTTCTGCAAATCCGGATGCGACTGATGGGCGTTATTGATCAAGGTTTGGTAAGCCTGTCCAGTATTGCTGTTTTCGGTCGCTAAATTAGTTTGTGCATCCAGGCCTGCCGCCAGCGTGCTGGTGTCGTTGCCATACAGGCTGGTGATGTTAGCTGTTGTGCTATTGGTATTACCCGAATCCGGAAACAAGGTGCTGACATTGATGGAACTCTGCTGGCCGGTGCCAGGATTCAAGGTCATGACACCGCTGCCGCTATCCAGCGGAAACTGAAAACCACCGACGATTTGTTGGCCAGCCTGTTGTCCCTGACTGCCGGCATCCTGCATCGCATCCGCCCAACTCAAGCCAAACGGCGTCCAGGCCATAGTGATGCACAGCACACCCGCCAACGTGCGATACAAAACCCAATAACGATCAAAAAATGCGCTTAATCCCATCATTGCCCTATACAACAGTCCCGCCAAGCCCATTGGATAAATACATGATCTTCGCCGGGCCCCGGATAAGTGCGTCCTGCGCCCCAGGTAAACGTGGTTTCGCCAATGGCATGATTGGAACTGGTTTCAGCGACTGGATAGAACATGCTCATTCGGTATTGAGACTTGGGGATAAAGGGATAAATCACTCCACCGCACAAGGCATCATTGCCGGCCGTTTTCCATGCCAGACCACGTCGATGTAAAGCCGCCGTTGCCCGCGTCGCCAGCAAACTGGTAATGCGCGGATCGGTGCCGTAACTGGTTGGCGAAATCCCGGATAAGGGATACATATGCCCCCAGGCGCCGGCACACCAGAACAAGGCGTCAATCGGATTGCCTGTGGCCGCTGCCGCCGCGTCACCGACACAGGCAGCAATGGCGACCGGATTAGCGAACAAGGCCGTTTCAGGACTGGTAAAAAACGCCAGCAAATCGCTGTTCCAGGTTGGATCGAGCTCCGACACGTACATCAGATCAAAGTCCCGGTAACCATCGGCATTGCAGTGGCTATCCCAGAACAAATCCAACATGATGGTCAGTGGGAAAGCAAAATAGTGATAATTGAAAAAGGACATCTCACTGGCGTCAAAGTCAGCCTTGCCGGTGGTGGCAACCAGCCGAACCTGAGATATGCTGATGGTCGCACCGCCCAAGGCTGGTGAACACCAAGGATTGCGAACTAGTTCAATTAGCCGGGCAGGATTCCACATGCCTACAGTCATACCAACTTGAGGTATGCCCAGGGGGTCGTTACAAAAGCAGAAGATTTCATCGCTGGCAATCGTCGGCACATTGCCGCCGCCAATGGCAGCGCCCGCCGCACGAATAGGAAATAGACAATCCCAGCAGATATCGGTAATTAGCTTACCGGACCAAAGTTGGGCATCGGCGCATAATGGGTCGGTGATGCTGGTTGTGGTGTCAGCATGGCTGTTGAATGCCAATAACAAAGGCAAAGCACAGCACCACTTAACAAGAATCCGTGTCATGAAGCCGCTCCAACTGAACCGCTGACTTTTCTTTCCCTGACCACTATTCGGTTGCCAGATTGCTCAATCAAGGCTGGAACGTTTTGCAGCTGAAATCGCTGCCGTACATCGGGTGTGAGTAAATACACCGGCGCATTCAGCGATGTTTCAAGGGTTTTCAACGCCTCCCAGCCGTCCTGACGAGGCAATTGCGTTGCCAAATACATTCTCCTAGCCTTACTGTCCTGACAGGACAAACTCTTAACCCTTTCAATTTGGGCTGGATCGGTACCATCGAATACCAGCAGGCATAAGCCAAACGCCATTTTGTCCAAAGGATTGACGGTTTGTCCTGCCCGGACAATGAGATTGCCATTCGGCGCCGATAAGTCGCGAGGCGCTGTAACAGTCAGATCGACAATACGCTCACGATCTTCGATAGCTTTAGGCAAAATTTCAAATTCACGCTTTTGCCAAAATCTGGCTAGCGCCTGCTGCTTTTTCTGCTTCCAATCAATACCGGCAAGTCTGGTTTTCATCTCTTGCAGCATATCGATTTCCGCAATGTCATAAATTTCACCGAACCGGCCAAGATCACCTTGCCGGTTCTGCTCAAGTTGGGCCTTTACCCAGTCAAGACTGGTAACGCCTTTAACCTGTAAACGGGCTTTACCCTGGTTTTCCACGACGATTTCCGGTACAGAGGTAACCCCATATTTCTGGAATCGGGTCGGATCGATAACAATATTTGGTACTGGATCCACGCCTTTCAAAAGGGTTTTCAGTTCGGCAAATAATTGCGGCAGTTTTTGCTGAGGCTTGGGGCCACGCAATACCAGCAATACATCATCGTGACCTGAAACGTCATGGAATATGCCTTTCAAAGCAGCATCGCCCAGGGAGAAGGAAATAAACATGACAGTTACCGATTTGCTGGTATTGGCAACTGGCTGATTAGCCGATTGATGATTGAGCGGCAATACCGAGCCTGAGCTGTTGATCAATTCCAAGGCTTCCCGCTTGGCATCGGTTGTATGCGGATTACTGTCGAGCCATACTGGTTTGGATTGTCCTTCCAAGCTCTTTAAAATCTGACGAGAATGAGATAGCCAATCTTCTTCAGCATAAGCAGTGCACTGAAATCCTATCAAGACTGCTAGTAAACCGATGCTTCTGTAATAGAACAAACGCTTAGCTATTAGCTGATTAGCGTAATTCAAGCAACAAGACTTAATAAAGTGCATAAGCCCGTCCAATCACCTGATAGTCGTAAACATACCCCCAATAGCGCGAGTCAAAACTCTTCGGTGTTTTACCAGTCACCCAGTAGGCTCCTGACGGGATAGTTTCGTCGCGATTAAACTTGTCTGGCGATTTCTTAAGTTTCTCCGCCAACGGTAAACCCTCAATCACCGGCGACCCGTTGATGGTGGTTTGCAGGTTATCGACCTTGATGCGGTCGCCGGTGACACCGGCAGCGATTTTGACGATAATCTGACCATCCTTAAAATACGGCGTCATCCGTTCCGCGCGAAAAGCGATCAGATCACCCCGCCAGATATCCTTATTGAAGGTGTCAATGATATAGATGCGTTTGTCCGGTAAACAGCGATCCAACTGATCATCGCCCCCGATTAAAAAACGCTGGCCGAGGTAATATTCAACCGACAGAACCAGGATCAAAATCGGCAAGGCTCGAATCAAAAACAGGCCCAGTGATCTTTTGGGTATACTCGCCGAAGCAGTTGATGATGAAGTCGTTGATATTTTCCCCATAGTTTTACTTTCCATCCTGCCTGACATAAACATCATCAGGCGCAGCGATGACGGCGGTGGCATCGATCACCAAATAACCAGCCGCACTGAGTTTGGCGGATAATTTTTTCCAATCAGCTACGGCATTCGCCATCTGTTCGGCTGTCGCATTCGGCGGTAAGGCCTGTATCAACTTGGCGCGGTCTAATACAAATACCGGCGTAGTCATACTCAGACGTTGCAAGGGAGTTTTCAACATTTGGTAAGCAACCAAACCGCCTCCGACCAATCCCATGCTAGAGCCAATCAGGACAATAGCGATCCACTGTGCCTTACTAAACATGAGCCACCTCTGGAGTTTTTAGAGGTTGATTACGCATACAGCACCTCCCGCTCTTTGGGTTTGCGGCTGTCCAGCACTTGTTGAACTGAATCGCCCAAACTCATACCCTGGCGTCTAAGCAGCTTGATGGCTTGTACATCTTCGGGTTTGGTGGAAAATAGAATTCGTTTAAAGGGATCGACAATCAGCCGGCCGATGCCGGAACCCATTTCGGTGATGAAAAAGATTTCCGAATAGGCGCCCGGCAGCGTATGGACTGTTTTGAGCAATTCATAGCCGCCGTCCGATAAGGGCAGCCGCCTATCTTGCTTCATGCCTTCGATGACTTCGGCTTTTTGTCCCAACAAATACATATTGGCCGAGTTCTCGACAATGGCCCGGCCTGCGGCATTGCGGTATAAGTCGTTCACAGACTGGGTGATGGTCACCGCTGCGCCCCCGTATTTTCGGAAGCGCCGATACCCGTGCTCCATGAATTTGGCGACATCGCCTTCGGTGAGTAAATCCCAGGCTTCGTCGATAATGACGATGGCAGGCCGGTGGCACCCGGGGATCAGCCTGGCAGCCTTTACTACGGCGTGAGCCCAGGCTACTTCAAGGCCATGGGCATACCCCTCCTAAAGGGGCGTGTTTTCACAGAGGCTGACACAGCGGACGGCCAGCTGGTCACGATCATCAGCAAGGCGATGGCAGAGCGGTTCTTTCCGCACGAGGATCCGATCGGCAAGCGAATCAACTTCCAGAACCCAAAGGGTACGTGGAGCGAGATCGTGGGCGTCGTCGGCGACGTGAGGCAGTACGGCCA
>CAVUMJ010000128.1:0-10430 GCA_963741375.1 uncultured Pseudomonadota bacterium | reverse complement strand
TGGGTTGATCACATTCGATATTCATCAACACATAATGGGCTTTATGAATTTTTTTGATTGGGTATGCCAAATGTCTACGGCCCCAATCCTCCAAGCGGTGAATTCTGCCGGAAGCATCTTCAACAGTGGATTTATAACGTTCAATCATGGCAGGAACCTGAGCGCTTTGATCAGGATGCACCAAGAAAACGATTTCGTAATGTCGCATGTTTTCTCCTTTTGGTTAAAAAGCCTCCTACCAGCAAGGGCAGTGAAGCAAGGGTTAGAGACAATTTGTCTCAGAACCGAGTATTATATAAACAGGCACTGAATTTGCAAAATATTTTATTTTTATAATCGTAAAGTCATTCCGTGCGAAAGCCGGATGGAATACCCGATTACACATAGAACGCCGTGAAATGTGGGATCTTAATTTAAAACAAGTGTAAAAGACATACAGAACCAAACGTGCTGTATACAAAAGAACCGGTACAGATCGCCCCATTTTTCACCGGCATTAGTCGGCTAAACCAAAATTATTTGACTAAATGCTCTATATTTTCAGCCTTAGTTAACAACAGAGGCTTGTCTTCTTGCCTGGAACCTGCCGCCAAAGTAAGTTTTTTGCCTGATTTTGACAATTGAGCCAGATAAGTATTAGCCGGAGCATATTGCTTGAAATGAGCCATAATGCCGCCGAAAACCGCAGAGGCCATCCTATCCTGATAGGCATTGGTCGTCAGACGGTATTCTTCATCCGGATTGGAAATAAAGGCGGTTTCAACCAGAATAGAAGGGATATCAGGCGATTTTAACACCACAAATCCAGCCCTTTGAACTGAAGACCTATGTAGATGACTAACCGACTTGACACTTTTAAGCACATGTACGCCTATATTCTGACTAGCTTCCTTGGCGGCCGATTTCGATAAATCTTTTAACACCGAACTTAGTGCATCATCTTTAAAATCCTGGCCTTTTAAGGCATAAAAGTCTGCGGCGTTTTCATTTTCCGCCAACCAACGCGCATCACTGCTCGATGCACCTTTTTTAGCCAAAGTATAAACAGAAGCCCCATGCGCACTGGGGTCATGATAGGCGTCAGCATGAATGGAAACAAATAAATCGGCTTTTGCCTCATGAGCCATTCTCACACGTTCATTTAGCTGCACAAAATAATCACCGTTTCGAATCATCACCGCCCGCATCCCAGCTTGTCTGCTGACAATGCCTTCCAATTTTTTGGCGATGGCAAACACAACATCCTTTTCCTGCACGCCATTATTACCCTGGGCGCCTACATCTTTACCCCCATGACCGGCATCAATAGCAATAACAATATCTCTGCCTCTGGGTTTAACTGTTTTAAGAAGTTCCGGTTTATGTGTGATCGAACCATCCAAAATTTTGTCATTTTTAAGAACTGTTGTGACAGCCTTTATTTTTTCCGGTTTAGGGAATGATTTTTCCAGATGAACACTTAACTTTTCTGATTGTTTAATGGTTTTTTCCTGCAGAACAATCGGTTTGTCTTTGGCTTGTAGATCAATAATTAAACTGGCGCCGTTCAATCTTGTTTTAAAATCCACATTAGACTTTAATTCAAACACCACCCGTAAATCACGTGAATTTCTGACTGCTGTACGGATCTTGGCAATAAGCGGATGGTTTTCGGCAGGAATCACAGTACCCGACTGCAAATTGGTATTAAAAAAATCTACCACCAGGCGATCAGGTCCGGATAATGTGAATACCTTTTGATGAATTTCACCGGAAGCAGTAAATTCAAGACGGTCAGGAGTCTGGCTCGGCAAATTTATCGCTGTAATTTGCACCTGTTGCGCATAGGCGGAAACACCAGGTAACAAAAAAAACAGTATTCTGAATAAATCCCAAATTTGCCTCATAAACCACTTGAAAAAATCTTTGAAAGAAGATGAGATTATAGCAACAAGTCCTTGTTTTTCCAGTTTAGATGTAAATTGTTTTTGAGATCGGCATTAATAACGTCTATTTCCATCTTCCGCCCGGTTCCTTGCATGCTTAGCTGGATTTCAATATCAGCATCCGGCAAGAATCCTTTACCCATTTGCGGCCATTCAATACAACACAATGCAGATGCTTGGAGATAATCCTGCATGCCCATCCATTCCAACTCTTCCGGGTCTTTCAGCCGGTATAAATCAAAATGAAATAACATTCCGTTATCCGCCAACTCATATTCTTCGACCAAACTATAAGTTGGACTTTTTACGGCATGCTGATAACCGGCAGCTTTTAACAGACCTCGAATTAATGTAGTTTTACCGGCGCCAAGGTCGCCGGATAAGAACACCAGACATTTTTTTGGCAGGAACTGCCAAAGCGCAGCCCCCATTGCTTCTGTTTCCAGACTATCATGCAGGTTTATTTGCAATCTGCTCAATCTGAACTTAGCCGCAAGATATAAAAATTATTCGCTGGACAGAATACCCGCCAAACGATCTGCCGGCACATAACCAGGTAATAGTTTACCTTTGTCTGTGACGATCATCGGCGTACCTGACATACCGAATTCCTCTCCCAATTGCATATGCTCATCAACAGGATTGTCACAATTTTTTGCTTCCAGGGCTTCATTCTTTTTGGCGGCTGTTAAAGCTTTCTGCCTGTCAGCTGCGCACCACACTGAAACAGCTTTATTATAAGACTCAGAGCCTTTTCCTGCTCTTGGAAAAAACAGATATCTAACCGTAATGCCTTGCGCCAGATATTGATCCATTTCTGAATGCAGCTTGCGACAATAACCACAATCAATGTCTGTGAAAACAGAAATTTCATGTTTACTCACTTCCGGTTTGAAAACTATCATATTCCCAATACCAATTTTGTCCAGAGAAGCCTTACGAACATCAGCCATTCTAGCTTCAGTCAGATTTTTCTTGGCTTCTGTATCAAATATCTGGCCTTGCATCAAATACTTACCTTCCTCAGAAACATAAAAAATGTTTGCTCCCACCTTTACTTCATATAAGCCATGAATTTCAGAAGGCTTAATCGAGTCGACCTTTTCCTGAGGCATAAATTTGTTAATAGCCTTCTTAATGGCTACATCATCAGCAAAAGTATTTAAGCTGAACAGGCAGGCAACTAGAGACAATACCGTTAAGTGAATTTTCATAAAATTTAAATGGTTATATGATAGACAATTTTAAGACTGGGAGCGGCTAAATTGGTTCAGCTTGATTATTGAAATAATTTGCCAATATCAAGAAACATAGCCAATCCCATTAGGGATAACAACAAGAACATGCCAATTTGTTGAAAAAACATTTGGGCTTTTTCTGATACCGGACTGCCTTTTATTGCTTCAATGGCAAAAAACAACAAATGCCCACCATCCAAAACCGGAATAGGCAGAAAATTTAGCACACCCAGACTAACGCTGACCAAACCCAAAAATCTTAAAAATGCTGTTAAGCCCATCTCTGCAGATTGACCGGCATACTGGGCAATACTAATAGGACCGCTCAAGTTGTTAACCGAAGCCGAACCAACAAACATCTTCCCCATCATTTTTAAAGTGCTGACTATATAAAATCCGGTTTTCTGAAATGCTGCCGGCACTGCGTCGATTGGAGATAAAGAGTAGTCTACTGTCAAGCCTTCCATTAAATCTTTGGGAACATCAACCCCGGCGCCGATTTTGCCTACGGCAACCCCATCTTTTGCTTCCTTCCGAGGCGTCAGATTGACGTTGATTTGCACATCATTGCGCTCAACCAGTAACTTAATTTCAACTTCCGGCCTAGCCTGCACATAAGTCACCCATTGTGACCAATCTTTGATAGCTACACCATCTGCGCTAATGATCAAATCACCAGTTTCCAAACCGGCAAGCTGAGCGACATCCCCAGCTATCAGTTTGCCAATAACAGGCTTAATGGTTGGCCTCCAAGGAGTTAATCCCAACCGATTTTGAAATTCTTCCGGGTTTTGGATATTGACATCGTCAAGCTGTAGATGACGAGTCACATGAAAATTATCAAAGCTATTCACTTCGACATCTATCTGCTTTTCACCACTAATAGCAAGAGACAAAAGTTCGTCCAGAACCATCATCCAAGTAGGCGTCGGCTTTTGATTGACGCTGACAATTTCATCTTTTTCCACAAACCCTGCTTGCGCAGCCAAGGTGCCGGCTTCCACTTTTCCGATTAATGGTTTGATACCCGTTTCACCCAAAACCAGAACTGTCCAAAACAAAATCACGGCCAACAACAGATTAAACAATGGCCCGGCAGCTACAATTGCAGTTCTGCTCCATAAAGATTGCCTGTTAAACGCAAACGCCAAATCGCACTCGGCCACTTTAGCCTCACGCTCATCAACCATTTTCACATAACCGCCTAAAGGGATGGCTGAAATGACAAACTCTGTGTCCGTAGGATTTTTTTGCCAGCGTAACAGGCATTTGCCAAAACCTATAGAAAAACGAATCACTTTGACGCCTACTCTACGCGCCACCCAGAAATGTCCGAACTCATGAAAGGTAACCAGAACAGCAATGGCGATGATAAAGTAAAATATGGAGTGAACAGTTTCCATTATCCTGCCAATTCAGCAACCAAATTTTCAGCAACAGCTCTGGAACGCTGATCGAACATCAAAATAGTCTCAAGAGTATCGGCACTTCCAGCATTAAATTCCCTCATGGTTTTTTCAATTATTATGGCGATGTCGGTAAACCTTACTTTTCCGTTCAAAAAAGCATCCACAGCAATTTCATTAGCTGCATTTAAGACAGTTGGCATTACTCCTCCAGCCTCAACTGCCAGTATTGCCAGTTTCAGACAAGGAAAACGCTGAAAATCCGCCTGTTCAAAATCCATATGGCCCACTTCAAAAATATTCAAAGCCGTTACACCGGAATCAAATCGATTAGGCCAAGCCATAGCATGGGCAATAGGGGTACGCATATCCGGATTCCCCATTTGCGCCAGCACTGAACCGTCAATATAATCAACCATGGAATGAATAATGCTTTGAGGATGTATGACTACCTGAACCTGATTCGGTTCCACATTAAATAACAAACAGGCTTCTATTAATTCCAAGCCTTTATTCATCATGGTAGCGGAATCAACCGAAATTTTCTTGCCCATGTCCCACTTGGGATGTGCAATTGCCTGTTCCGGCGTCACTTTGCTTAATTCATCAATAGGGGTTTTTCTAAACGGTCCTCCGGAAGCAGTCAATAAGATCCGTCTAACCTGCTCTACAATCTGACCTGTTACATAGCCAGCCGGCATACATTGAAAAATAGCGTTATGTTCGCTATCGATTGGTAAGAGTGTCGCACCGGACTCCTTGACAGCCTGCAAGAAAATCTGCCCTGACATAACCAAAGCTTCCTTATTTGCCAGCAATATGGTTTTACCGGCCTTGGCTGCGGCAAGAGTAGGCAGCAGACCTGCCGCACCAACTATGGCCGCCATAACAACATCGACTTGATCAAGCGTGGCAACTTCTTGTAATGCTTCTACCCCTACCAGAACTTTTATGCCACTGACAGGCGAATTAACAATTCTTTGCTGGAATTCTGCGGCCTTGCTATCTGTAACCACCACGACATATTCCGGATAATGCTGCAGACATTGCTGGTACAACACCTCAATATTGCCATTGGCTGTCAGCGCTACGACTTTGTAGAGTTCCGGATGTCTGGCGACCACATCCAGAGTACTGACGCCAATTGAGCCGGTAGCGCCCAGAATACAAATACCTTTCATGCAAAAACACTCCGTCCGATCAGAACAATACCTGCATAGAAAAATGGAATCGCGGCTACCACACTGTCAATTCTATCCAATATTCCGCCATGCCCCGGTAAAATAGAACTGCTGTCCTTAACGCCTTTTTTTCTTTTCACCAGACTGAAAAACAGATCGCCATAAATCGAGATTAATACCGTCAATACAGATAAAAGCAACATATCGATGGACATAAGTATAGCAATTTGCGAACCTTCAGTTTCCAGAGGGGCAAAACCATAATAGACTCGTAAACCTATAGCTGAAATCAAAGCCGAAGCTAGAGCCGCGTACATGCCTTGAACCGTTTTACCAGGACTAATTTCCGGCGCAAGCTTATCCTTTCCCCATTTTTTTCCGACAAAATAGGCGCTGATGTCAGCAAACCAAATTAAAATCAAAAAATACAAAACCATGCCGGCGCCGTAATAACTTCTAAGTTTGGACAAAAACATCCAGGCGGCCAACAATATCATCCAACCTACAAATGTTTTGATCCGAACGGAAAACTCCATAGTCAGCAATTGTCCGCCAGCATGTCTAATTAGAATCATAATCAGAATCCAGAAGATCACCGGAGCGACAACCAGCCAATCCAACGCATCCGAATAATCTTTGACTTCCGGCCATTCCAAAGATTCGCCTACTAACTCCAGAAAAAAAGTCCAGTAGGTCACTCCCAACATCGGCAAAATCAAAGCCACTAAAAACAAAATTTTGCTGCTAAGCTTATCGATACCGGTCAAATTAAGCCATTCCCAAGCGGCTAATAATGCAATTAGCCCAAGAAAAACAGAAAAAATCAGTGAACTTAGCTCAAAAATTGCCAAGATAACTACTACCGCTAGAACCAGCGCCGTTAATACTCGTTTTACTAACATATTTATTTATTATTATGGTTAATACTTAAAGTGCAAAAAAATCCAGCACAATTACAAATTTAAGCTGACAAATCGAGGTCGAAACTTATTTGGCTATCAATTGCTCACCGATATGACCAAATCTCCTTTGTCGACTTTTAAAGCTTTTGATAGCATTCTCAAGCTGTAGCTGGTCAAAATCCGGCCACAATTTCTCTGTAAAATAAAATTCAGTATAAGCCAGTTGCCACAGCAAAAAATTACTGATGCGTTCTTCACCACCTGATCTGATAAACAAATCCGGTTCAGGTAATTCAGCGGTAACCAAATGCTGGTTAACCAATTCCTCAGTAATGTCTTGTTCCTGAATATGACCCTGCAAAATGCCGCTAGCAATTTTACGCACTGCCTGAGTCATATCCCAGCGGCCACCGTAATTGGCGGCTATAACCAAAATCAAACCGTTATTATTCTGAGTTTGATTTTCCGCTTGCCTAATCTTTTCCTGAAGCCTGTCCGGAAATGCACTTCTATCGCCAATAATTTTCAGACGGATGTTGTTTTTATCGAGTTTATCAACTTCTGTTTGCAGCGTCGTCATAAACAATTCCATTAGCAAATTGACCTCATCCTTAGGACGCCTCCAATTTTCACTGCTAAAAGCAAATAGGGACAACACTTCAATACGTTGTTTTGCACAATATTCAACAATCTTCCTGACAGCCTTAACTCCGGCATGATGCCCCATGATACGCGGCATTAACCGCTTTTGCGCCCACCGGCCATTACCGTCCATAATGATAGCAATATGCCTAGGATTAGGATTCGCCAGGGTGTCAACGGCGTCGAGAGTGGTAGACATAGTTCTTACAATCACATCGAAAGCAAATCAGCTTCTTTTTCTTCAAGATGTTTCTCTACTTCCTTAATATAGTTATCCGTTAACTTTTGAATTTTTTCTTCAGCTTGACGGGCATCGTCTTCAGAAATTAATTTATCCTTCAAGGCTTCTTTAATGGCCGCATTCGCATCGCGGCGAATATTCCGAATGGCGACTCTGCCCTGTTCCGCTTCGTTTTTCACCACCTTAACCAATTCACGACGGCGCTCTTCAGTTAAGGCAGGCAAAGGAATCCGGATAACCGTTCCCTGAGTGGCGGGATTTAACCCCAAGCCGGAAGACATAATAGCTTTTTCAATGGCTTGAACCATACCTTTTTCCCAAGGCGTCACTTTTAAAGTTCTGGAGTCCTCTACCGAAACATTAGCGACCTGTGACAAAGGCGATTCCGACCCGTAATAGCTGACATTGATCTGATCCAGCAAACTGGGATGAGCTCGTCCGGTTCTGATCTTGGTAAAGGCTTTTTGCAAAGATTCGATGCTTTTTTCCATGCGTGACGAAGCATCTTGTTGTATATCACTAATCATTCTAATTTCTCACAATAAGGGAGCCGATATTTTCACCTTTCATCAAACGCATCACTGCTCCAGGCTCAAATATATTCATTACCCGCATTGGCAGGTTATTATCCCGGCATAACACTAGAGCAGTAGTATCCATGACATTCAGGCGCTGGTCTATAGCTTCATCATAAGTTAAGTGCGGATAAAACACCGCGCCGGGGTCCTTATTGGGATCAGCCGAATAGACTCCTCTAACTTTAGTGGCTTTTATCATTAGTTGCGCTTCAATTTCTATAGCCCGTAAACTGGCGGCAGTGTCGGTAGTAAAAAAAGGGTTTCCAGTGCCGGCGGCAAATATCGTTACTCTGCCTTTTTCCAAATGTCTTACAGCTCTACGACGAATATAATCCTCACAGACCTGATTAATTTTAAGCGCAGTCATCACTCTAACAGGCTGGCCCAGATATTCCAGAGCATCCTGCATCGCCAGGGCATTAATGACTGTAGCCAACATGCCCATCTGATCTCCGGTTACCCGATTTAAACCTTCTGAAGCTTTTTCAGCTCCACGCAGAATATTGCCGCCGCCTATCACTAGACCGACCTGTATACCTGCATCACAAAGATCTTTAACTTCATGCGCCAGACGCTGAACAATATTGGAATCAATACTGCCACCGCTATCGCTCATGAGGGCTTCGCCACTCAATTTAAGTAAAATTCTCTGACAAATTGTATGACTCATAATCAAAATATCCGCAGTTAACCAGTAATTACCAGTGCCTTGGTTGATCAGGCTTTCCAAGGGAAGCGCCAAAAAAATGCCAGGCATTTCATTAGCACATCCCGTCAAACCGGATTAAGGAATCCATTTTAAAACAGAAGACATCGTATCGGGGTCTTCCGGGATTTTAGCCTCTAACTTGCGCCATCACTTCTTCGGCAAAGTTTTCTTCTTTCTTTTCAATGCCTTCACCCACTTCAAAGCGGGTAAAACGCAAAACTTTGGTATCTTTGGAAGCCAACAATTTACCAACAGTCAAACTATCATCCTTAATAAATGGCTGGCCTATTAAAGTCACTTCCGCTAAAAATTTGGAGATACGGCCGCCTATCATTTTTTCAACGATTTCTTTAGGCTTACCGCTTTCCATAGCTTGTGCAGCAAAAATTTCTTTTTCTTTGGAAATCACTTCTGCAGAAACTTGATCTTCTGAAATATAATCAGGCTTAGATGCTGCAATATGCATGGCTATATCTTTACCTAAGGCCGGATCGTTTTTACTTAATTCTACGACAACCCCAATTTTGCTGCCATGCAAATAATAGGCTTGACCACCATCACTAGTGGTATATCTAACAAAACGTCTGACCGTAATATTTTCACCAAGTTTGGCGATCAAAGCTCTACGGGTTTCTTCCACAGATACACCGCTTGACAAAAGCAAAGCGGACAATTGCTCGTCGTTTTCAACATTAGCATCCAATAAAGCAACACTGATATCGTTTACAAAAGCTGTAAAGTCATCTCCTTTGGCGACAAAATCAGTTTCGCAGTTAACATCAACCATGACAACAGTCTTGGCATCTGCCGAGACTTTTGCGCCGATTACGCCTTCTGCCGCAATTCGGCCTGATTTTTTGTCTGCTTTGGCAAGACCGGCCTTACGCATATTTTCAATGGCCAATTCCATATCGCCATTGGCTTCTACCAGAGCTTTTTTGCATTCCATCATACCCGAACCGGTCCGCTCTCGTAATTCCTTCACCATTCCCGCACTAATACTCATTTAAATATACCTCAAGTTTATTAACTAAAAAAACGCCTCACAAGGAGGCGTTTGAAAGATTATAAATCTGCGTCTAATTCAGACAAGCCCAATTAGACATTAACTGTCTGAAGCGCAAATTACGCTTCCGTTGAGACTTCTTCAACAAACTCGTCGACTTTTACAGCCGCATCCATACGCAGGGCTTTAGCCTCAATCACTGCGGCGGATGCACTTTGGCAATACAATGTCACAGCGCGAATCGAATCATCATTACCCGGAATAACATAATCAATTTTGTCCGGCGAATTATTGGAATCAACCACGCCTACAACAGGAATACCCAATTTTTTAGCTTCCATAATGGCATTTTTTTCATAGCCGACATCCAACACAAAAATAACATCGGGCGTGCCACGCATGTCTTTAATACCGCCGAGGCTGCGCTCAAGCTTCTCCAGCTCTCGCTCCATACCCAAGGCCTCTTTTTTACTAAAGCGCTGGTAAAGCGTCCCATCAGTTTTCATGGCTTCCAGTTCTTTTAAACGATTTATGGATTTTTTGATGGTTTTGAAATTTGTCAACATACCACCCAGCCAACGGTGATTGACATAAGGCATACA
>CAVUMJ010000127.1:0-5142 GCA_963741375.1 uncultured Pseudomonadota bacterium | reverse complement strand
AGTTGCGGGTCCAGGTCGCGGTTGCGGCGCTGATACGCCAGGCGGATTGGATTCTGCTCATCCTTGGCCATCACAGACTGGTATTCCGCTGTGGGAATATTTTTACGGGTGGCTTCGTCGTGTTTCAAGGTTTCGACGCTGAGTTTTCCATCACTGGATTTTGGAGTTTTAGCCATGAGATTTAGGATTGCAAGAGACTGGATTGAACTTCCACATATTTAGGGAATTGGCTGTCAATACTGGCAAGTTTCGCTTGGCTTTCTAATGCCGAAGCTATGATGATTCGATCAAAAGGGTCTTTATGAATCTGTGATAACGCTGCCGCCCGTGCAGCAATTTCAGCCGAGATTGCCAATAATTCGACACCGGCAGGCGCTAATGCTTCTTGAAACCATTCCCTGGGTTCACATGGCAAACTTAATCTATTGCGTTGATGTAACAGCGCAATTTCAAAGCATGAAACTGGCGAAACCACCACTTTTTCAGCTGCTTCAATTATACCGCTCCACTGCTTGGGAAAGTTTTGGTATTCTTGCGACATCCACCAAAACCAAATATGGGTGTCCAAAATTATTATTTGAGGCATTCCCAATCCCCTGCTTCAATTATAGGGCTCACAATATCACCCAAAGTTTTACCTTTGCCTGCAATGGTTGTTGGAGGTCGTCGCCTCATTGTTGCTCCGTTATTTTCATTTATGGTTTTAAGCGATGTAGCTAGCATTTTTTCGAACTCCTCTTCAACCTTAGCCGCAAAATCCATTTCAATCCGATAAACCTCGGTAAATTCCGCAAAGGCCCAACGGCCATAGATTTTTAAATTATTGACGCCTGGCACCCAGTAGGTTTCCATGGTATTTTTCTTGTCTTTGGCATCTTCGCGGCGAAAACCTTTTATTTCCACAATCAGATTTAGCAGATCAACTTCGCCGCGGCCGTCGTTGATACGGACAATAAAATCCGGTAGATATTTTCGGGTTTCCGAGCCATAGCGGTAAGGCACTTCTAATCCTAAGCTATGGTTTTTAACGTATGACTTTACCAGTGGATGATTTTCCGCCACCCGGCAGAATTCGGCTTCCCAGTCACTATCCAGTATGACCCAGTTGATATGGCTACGATGGGCGGCGGTTTCCCATCGATCGGTCTTGGAAGTATTGAAACTGACGTGAGCAGTGCTGCCGCAGGGATTGTAGGGATCGAGCACTGCTTTGATGGGCCGGCTACCTACCCAGGACTGGGTAATAGCGGTGGTAATGCGTTCGCAGGCCATGTCCGCCAATTCCTGATACATCAACTGCGCAGGATAGGTGCCGCCTTTGCATACCAGACAATTATCCAGCCATTGTTTGGTGATGCGTTTCAGTTGCCCGAATAAATGCATTTTGGCGTCATCGCCCGGATCGCGCCATTTGCTATACAGTAAACGCTGAGTCAGATGAAACAACAGGCTGGATTGCCGCATATCGCCGGTGTGCACCAAATTCAAATCCACCGATTCACCGATGATGCCGGAGTTCTGGGTGACGGAAGGGCCAACCAGATCGGGGGTAAGCTCCAGAATGGAATCCCCATTGAATTCAGCAGTCAAACGTTCTTCCGGTAGCTCTACCCGATAGCCCTGCACTCGGGGAAAACGTATTTCCAGTGCATCGCGTTCCGGTCTCACGGCTTTGACATGGACTGTTTGCCTGGGCGGTTGTGGAGGCGCTACGACCGGTTTGGCAGTGAAGTCGAATGGAATACCCAGCACATCGGCATATTCGACATTAAATAAGCCATCTTCATTCAATTCATAAGACTGGCGGCGCAAAGCGCGGCCTATGACTTGTTCGCAAAGCAGTTGTGTGCCGAAGGCGCGGACGCCTAACACATGAGTCACGGTATTGGCGTCCCAACCTTCCGTGAGCATGGATACCGAGACTACGCAGCGTATCGATTCCCCCAGCCGGTCTGGCTTGCCGACAGTGTTCATCACTTCGCGCAGCAGTTCTTGATCGGTCAGGTTGTCGGCTTGCCGCCTGTCGCCAGTGCGTTCCACAATTTCACGCCGGAAGCGGTCTATCTCATCGCCGGCCATTTTTCGGAAATGTTCGTCCAAGGCGTCGCCGGATTCGAGTTGTTCGCTATCTATTAATAGGGTGCGTGGCCTGGCAAGCTGATTGCCGTAATCGTCGTAATTGCGGAATAAAGGCAGACGGCCGTTTTCCAGAGAGCTGGAGCCGTCTTCGTTTTGGCGTTGGAACCCAGAGATATAGTCGTAAACCAGTTTGGAGGTGCTGGTGTTATTACAAACAACGATAAAACACGGAGGGACTTTTATGCCGCTTTGTTGCCAAAGCTGGTAAGTTTTTTCGTAATGTCCGTATAAGGCTTCCAGAGCGGTCTGCAGTTCTACCGGTATACTTAATGGATCAAGCGTTGCTGACTGGCCGCGGCCTTTTTTTGGCATTTTTTTACCAATGTGCTCCCAAAGATTGCGGAACATCGGCATTTCGTTACCCGGTATATTTTCGGCGACCGGCACACGCGGTAATTTCACGATGCCGCACTCTATGGCGTCCATAAGCGAAAAGTCACTCATGGCCCAAGGAAATAAGGTACCTTCGACGTAGCCTGAACCTCTGAGGAAAAACGGCGTGGCGGATAAATCGATGACACGCTGTACGCCAATTTGGCGGTTAATCGTCTCTAAGCCGCTAATCCATAACCGGGCTGCTTCATTGTTTTTTTCAGCTTCCTTTTTTTCATCGCCTTTCAGATCGTCATCATCGTGGTTGGGTTTTTCTCGATAGCAATGATGAGCTTCATCATTGAGCACCATGATGTTTTTCATACCCATCAATTCCGGCATCACCCGTTGTAGCATTTGGCCTTCGGTTTCCAGGGTATTGAGTGGTTCGCCACCACGGCCCTGCAGTAACAGTCGTCCGCCTTTGGATAATTCCAGGCGTTCGCGCAACTTGAAGGCGTGATAGTTAGTTATGACGATTTTGACCCGTTCTATGTCTGCCAGCATATCGTTGGGTACGATTTCGCGGCTTTGGTAATAGCTGTCTGGATCGTTGGGTTGCAGCACCCGCAGACGGTCCCGAATAGTTAGCCCAGGGGTGACGATCAAAAAGCCGCGGCTAAATGTTTTGCTGTTGGGTTTATGAACAGCATTGATGGTTTGCCAGGCGATGATCATCGCCATCACAGTGGTTTTGCCGGCCCCGGTAGCCAATTTTAGCGCCAGTCGCATCAGTTCCGGGTTGGCGTTCTGATTGGCGGTTTCCAGGTGAGTTAAAAATTTTTTGCCGATTTTACCCATTTTGGGGGCAACTTCGGTCAGCCAGATTGCAGTTTCCACTGCTTCAACCTGACAGAAAAACGGGCGAACGCCATTAAATTGATACCCACGCCAATGTTGCAACAAGCGGGCGGTTTCCGGTGTAACCAGCCAATCATGGGGATTAGTAAGCTTTCGCCAATCATCCACATAGTGGCGCAATTCGTTGATTATCGGGGTGGGATCGTAGCGCTGATCGGATGAAGAGATTGCATCATTTTCCTCAAACTCAAAAAGTAGTTGCTGATTAGCAACGCCCTTACGTTTTTTTGGCTGGGGTATTGGAGTTATAAATTCAGCCCGGCGGCGGGATTCAATAATTTGTTGAGTAGGCTGACCTTTGTCATCCAGTTCCCAATGTCTGGCCGGATAGGCATAGGGTGAATTGAGAATGGGTTTGCTGAAAAATTCGTTATCCATTTATATATTCTTTTATTTCAGAAATCCACTTTCAATCACATTGGGAATCAAACAATCAATAGTAAACGTAAAATTGAACATTTATATTACAAAACTATAAACGCAGTCTTTTGATATGTCAAAAAAAGTGACGTATAATTTCTAGCATGAGTGGAAAAGTCTTTGAAAAAATTCAACTGAAGTGGGACATCCGGCAACGACTGGCTATGCTTGAGGCAAGTATTTTGTGGGAAGGCCGGGTGACCTCTACTGTTTTAATGCAGATGTTTGGAATTTCCCGTGGCCAGGCATCCAAGGATTTTTCTTTGTATCATCAACTAGCTGAAGGCAATGTGATTTATGATCGTAACCAGAAAGCCTATTTTCCTAGCAATACTTTTAAGCCTCGGTTTATGCGAGGTACTGCCGAAGAGTATTTTCGGTTAATTGAGGCTGGTAGTTATCTGGGCCAATCCGTAGTTTTACCGATTACGCCGACTCAGGTGGGTGTTGAAGTGATTCAGCCGCCACATCGAAAATTTGACTTCCGGATATTAAAATTAGTCCATCAAGCCATTAGGGAAAAGAGACAACTAAAGGTCAATTATCAATCTTTAAACCGAGAACAAAGAGAGCTGTATCTGGAGCCGCATACCTTGGTGTATAACGGTTTTCGCTGGCATATCCGGGCTTATAGTTTGCAACATCATGAATTTGGGGATTTTGTGCTGGCTAGAATTTTGTGCGCATTTGAACTTGGAGAATCCTCTGTAAACTGTATAGAACAAGATCAAAATTGGCAAATTATTGACGCGTTACTGATTGCACCTCATCCAGAGTTAAGCCCGGAGCAGCAGACTGTGGTTGCAGAAGACTATGGAATGGAAAATGGCATACTGCAGTTAATGGTGAGGCGAGCCTTAAAACTATATTATTTACGTATGTTGCATCTTGATGAAACGTTTGGTATGCCTAAAATTCAGCAAATAATTTGGTTGAATCGAGACGAAGAGGATACTGGGAAATTTACTGCATTAGAAGCTTTAACTGCACAGGCACAAGAATTAAATATGGGTTATTAAACAATGCCGAATATCTCATCTAAGGTTTTTTTAAGAATTCTCCCCCCTAAAATAAACTACCTTTTTAACATGCGGTATTTTTTGTAAAAACACCCTTGTTATCTGGGATAAATCATATCTTCACGAATTTCTTTTTTTGTAACAAAAACTTAGGAAATCAATACGAACAAATCCGAACTAATCAACGAAATCGCCACTCACTCCGGACTGACCAAAGCCGACGCAGCGTGCGCTGGATACCCTAATACAAGTCCATAGAGTCAACCTTAAAATCCGGCGATTCCATTGCTGTAAGCATTCATGAAATCAAAGCCAACGTTAAGGTTACCGC
>CAVUMJ010000126.1:0-4588 GCA_963741375.1 uncultured Pseudomonadota bacterium | reverse complement strand
CGGTTCCGGAGAATAAGGGAGGAAATGTTTATGAGCAGGAGGATGGTACCGCGACGCTTCTCCCAGCCGCGCTTTTCGTGGTGTTCTGCATCGGGGCGGGCAGGGCGGCCTGCCAGGAGTACTGGAGGGAATGATAGAACCTTATCTGGTGGTGACATCAGCAGCCAGACGCCGGGCATCATCGACCAGGTGCTGGTCGAGCGGGGGGACGTCGTGAAAAAAGGGCAGATCGTGGCGAACCTCCGCGCGGCCGTCGAGAAAGCCGACGTAGAGCTTGCGGAAGCGCAGGTGGCGTTCGCCAAGCGCAAACTCGGCCGCAACGAACAACTCTTCGAGCAGCAACATATCTCGGCAAATGAGAAGGATGAGATCGAGACGGACATGAAGAAGGGCGAAGCCTTGCTCGAAGAGGCAAAGGCAAAGTTCGAGATACGGAATATCCGCAGCACCGTGGACGGCGTCGTGGTGAAGCGGGAGCTGGCGGCGGGCGAGTACGTGGGCGAAAAGCCCATCGTGACCATAGCGCAGATTAACCCCCTCAACGGCGAAGTGGTCGCGCCGGTCAGGCGCTATGGCTCGATCACGAGGGGGATGCTGGCCGAAGTGAGGTCCCGAAGCCCCGGTAGGCGGCTCGTACACGGGCAAGGTGGTCATCGTGGACAGGGTGGTCGACGCGGCAAGCGGCACCTTCGGCATCAGGGTAGAGTTGCCGAACCCGAGCATGACCCTGCCGGCGGGGCTGAACAGCTGTGTACGCCTGTGTTGAACTGCATGAGCTTTTTCCAAAAGGAAGTAGTCTCCATCAAGGGCTTAAGTCTTGGCACTTCATGTTAGGCCTATCTGTTCTCGTCTTGGTCTCTCTGCGCTTGATTGCACGTTTGTTCAGTCCTGTCCCTGATATTGAACCGGCCCCACCCGGATGGCAGAAACTTTCAGCCAAGCTTTTGCACGTTTTACTATATATTCTCATGATTTGTATGCCGTTGCTTGGCTGGACGCTCCTAAGCGCGGCAGGAAAACCCATACCATTTTTCGGGCTGCAACTACCTGCCCTGATTGGTGAAAATAAAGATTTGGTCAAGTTTCTCAAGGAACTGCATGGGATAGGCGGCAATGTAGGCTATTTCATCATAGCTTTGCATGCCTTAGCTGCGTTATTTCATCACTATGTGGTAAGGGACAATACTCTGACGCGAATGCTGCCAAATCGTAGCGGTCTCACCTGATAGATGAAAAGATTTTCCCTGCTTGTAGGTTGCCATGAAAGACATTGCTACAGTTTTGGGCTTTTTTAAAAGCTATCGCCCCAGCCACTGGAACGGCGGCGCCAGCTGATTTTAGGCAGGATAAAACCCAGTAAAACGCCAAATAGGGATAAACCGCCGCCATAAAGAAACCAATCCTGGTTACTGCTGTCGGTCAGCGCCTGATTTTCGCGTTTTAATTGCTGTAAATCTCTTTCGTTACTGATCACTTGTTCCTGCAGCTGATCGCGTTGCTGCTTAAGCTGGATAGCATTGGCTGCGGTTTGTTGTAATTCAGTCAATTCTGCGTTAAGTCTGTCGCGATCTTTGCCGACTTCCTGATTGAGAGCCTGAGCGCTTTTCAATTGTTTGTTTTCTTCCTGCAAGGCTTCCAGTTTTTTGGTGGCGGATTCAAGCTGGGTGCGGCTGATCGGTTCGTTGCTGAGATATCTGGTTAAAATAAATCCTTCGGCCCCGTTATTGGTCTGCACATAACTGTAACCGTTTTCGTTATTTTCCTGCAATATCGTCAATTGTGCGCCGTTGGCCAGCATTCTGACAATTTTGCTGCGTTCCGTATCGCTGCTGCGCAAAGGTATTTCTATGTTATCCGTGACATAAGCCGTTCTGGCAATGGCTATTTCGCTAAAAGAAAATAAAACAAACAGGATGGCTAATGTTTTTTTCACGGTGTTGATCTCTGTATAAAAATAACAAGCAGATTTTAGCTTCATTGACGGCAGATGAGAAATTCCAGCAGGGCTTTTTGAGCATGCAAACGATTTTCAGCTTCGTCATAAACCACGCTTTGCGGGCCATCAATCACCTCGGCTGTGACTTCTTCACCTCTGTGAGCGGGCAGGCAATGCATAAAGATGGCGTCAGGTCTGGCGGCTTGCATGATTTGGGCGTTAACCTGAAAATTACGAAAAGCAAATTCACGCTTGTTTTGCTCTTCTTCCTGCCCCATGCTGGCCCAAACATCCGTGACGATCAGATCCGCCTGTTGAGCGGCTTGTAAGGGATTATCGGAAATGGAAATTCGGTTGCCGGCCGCCTCGGCAATGCTGTGCAGCGGATGATAATCGTCAGGGCAGGCGATGTTTAGCTTAAAATCAAACTGTCTGGCGGCGTTAATATAGGAATGGCACATATTATTACCGTCTCCTATCCAGGCCACGGTTTTTCCGGCGATATCGCCGCGATGCTCGAAATAGGTTTGCATATCCGCCAGTAATTGGCAAGGATGCAGTAAATCAGTCAAACCATTGATGACAGGCACTCTGGAATATTTGGCGAAAGTGGTGACAGTTTCATGCAAATTGGTTCGCAGCATGATGCAATCAACCATACTGGAAATGACTTTAGCGCTATCTTCCAAAGGTTCGCCGCGGCCTAATTGGGTGTCTCTGGGTGACAGGAAAATGGCATTGCCGCCAAACTGAACCATGCCGGCTTCAAAAGAAATACGGGTGCGAGTGGATGATTTCTCAAAAATCATCGCTAAAACCCGGCCTTTTAACGGTTGAAAGTCAGGGTCGAAATTGGTTTTAAGATAAATTGCCCGATGAATTAAATCGCGCAGTTCGGTACTGGATAAATCCAGCAGGCTGGTAAAGTGTCTAGGCTGCATGGGTGACATCACTGCTAGTGTTTTCCTGAATGACTGCCGCCAGAATATCAGTCAGCAATTCAATTTGTTGGTCGTCAATGATCAGCGGCGGCAATAAACGGATAACGTTGTCGGCGGTAACATTGATTAATAGGCCTTTATTTAAGGCTTTGCCAACCAATTCACCACAAGCATAATCCATTTCAATTCCTATCATTAAACCGATATGGCGAATATTTAAAATATGCGGATTGCCGAATGTTTTAAAAGAAATCTGCTTAGCAATTTTTTGGCCTTTATCTTCGACATTGCCGATTAAACTGTGGCGGGTCAAGGTGTCCAAAACGGCAATGGCCGCACTGCAAGCCAAAGGGTTGCCGCCGAATGTGGAGCCGTGGCTGCCGGCAGTTAAGATGTTGGCGGCTTTGTTGCGGGCCAGACAGGCGCCTATGGGCATGCCATTGCCTAACGCCTTTGCCATAGTACAGACATCCGGCAGAATGCCGCTATGCTGATAAGCCAGAAAGCACCCGGTCCGGCCGACTCCGGTCTGAATTTCATCAAGCATCATCAGAATGTCATACTGGTCGCATAATACCCGTATCCGGTTTAAATAATCGGTATCCGGAATATTGACGCCGCCTTCACCCTGTACAGGTTCAACAAAGATAGCGGCAATGTCCCGGTTGCTGCTTAGTGCGGCTTCAATAGCCGGGATATCGTTGTAAGGCGCATGCACAAAGCCTTCCAGCAGCGGAGAAAAGCCGTTTTGTATCTTGGCGTTGCCGCTGGCGCTTAAAGTGGCTAAAGTCCGGCCGTGAAAACTTTTTTCGGTAGTTATTACAACCGGTTTGTCAATATTTTTGGCATGCCCGAATTTTCTGGCGATTTTAAGGGCGGCTTCGTTCGCCTCGGCGCCGGAATTACAAAAAAATACGTTATCCATGCCGCTAAGCTGCATCAGACGGTCGGCAAGTTTAACCTGAAGGTCTATGCCGTAGATATTTGAAGTGTGCAGTAATTTTGCGCTTTGTTCAGTCAAGGCCTGATGCACGGCAGGATGGGCGTGGCCGAGATTGCAAACCGCTATGCCGCTGATGGCGTCAAGGTAACGAACACCATTGACATCCCATAACCATGAACCTTCCCCGCGCTCGAATGTAACGGCCTGACGTGTATATGTGGGCATAAGATGATCGGTCATTCAGTTAAAACCATGTCAGTGTTATCAATCGCCGGCCTACGGGCCTTAAGAAAAGGGCGCGATTATATTTTTTTAATGCGTATCAAGCAATAAATAATTTATTAAATGACATACACCATATCAGGATATGCGTTTTAATTCCAGATAGGCAGGAAACTAAACAGAAAAAAACAAGTTAGCCATGATACACGGTTGTCCCGTTCGGATTGCGATTCCCGCCCGGACCGCGACCGCGTTCGTTATCCGCCCATGTAAGATTGGCCGATTCAACATATCCCGACTCGAAACCTGCATGGGCTACCGGGCGCACAGTCTTTGCTTCGTCCTTCTCCGCAAGCCCGATCCACGCCATGCGATAACCGCCAACCTCAACTGTGATCCGGCAGACCTCGTTTAACAACGTCATTTCATCCGCTATACGAATCAGTGCCTGATTGGTATCGCTGAGCATCCGCAATGCGCGGTTCACCCGGATAAGTTCCTCATCCGCCTTCTTGCGCTCGGTGATGTCTGTTACGGAAATCAAAG
>CAVUMJ010000125.1:0-9351 GCA_963741375.1 uncultured Pseudomonadota bacterium | reverse complement strand
GGCTACTCCGTATTCCGTCGGCGGTTCGGCGACTTGGAGAGCCTTCACACGATCTTTGTGCCGGTGGAAGGCGCCTGCGAGCATTCCATCGTCGAAGTGCGAAACCGACGGCGCGACCGCCGTCAAGATCGTACTCGGCTCCTACCTAGAGTGGTTCTTGGGCGATCAGGGGGAGTGGCACCGTGAGTTTCAGCGACTGTTTCTCAGCGTCGAAGTCGTGGGTCCCGTGTTCCTGGCTTGGAAGCGCCCCGGACTTCTCGAAGGAACTCGCGAAGAACCTGCTCGGCCCATGACAGGATACTGCTCGGTTGTCGGCTTGGAAAGCCCGGAGTGGTTCTCCGACAAAGCGCAATGGGTTGGCCGGGCGGGGCGGCTCGACCGCCCGGAGGGTCTCGTAACAAACTCCATCCCCGTGGTCACCGAAAGGTGGGACGATCCTATCGCAGCGTTCAGAGCGCGCGCTACGGTGCCGGCCGGCGGGACCGTAAGGTTCGCGACGACCACCGGTGTCGCGGCGGACCGCAGCGAGGCGATGGTCGCCGCGCAGGTCGACTTGGGCACTATCGAGAATCGACTGGTCCTGACCCAAAGGTATCACAGAGAACGGGCCGGAAGCCTGAGCATCCGTTCCAACGAGGCAGCAATACGTTGTGCCTGCCTGACCGACTCATTGCTCTCACGGCATTGCCGTAGGCATGTTGTCAGTAGATTGCAGTGCGAGCGCGGAAAACTGGTTAAGAGCAGTATCTGGCAATGCAGAAGAAATTTCCAATGATTCCGAAAATCTTTTACTAAGTCTTTACGAAACGACCAGACAATTGTTAAATGACACTAATCATGAATTCAGTTTCGACTTATTTTTGCCGGACGATGATGAAAGCCTTGCAGAACAGGCCGTAGCTTTACGAAATTGGTGCCAAGGTTTTCTTTTTGGTATTGGCATCTCTGAATTTACGGAAAACCTGCCGGATGAGATAGCTGAAATAATTCGGGATTTGATAGAACTAACCAAACTGGACTGTGATGTTGAAGACGAAGAGAATGCCAATGCCCTAATGGAAATCCATGAATATCTACGTGCGGTTGTATTCAATATAAAAGATTATTTTCATGAATTCCCCAGGCAACCAAGTTATTAATTAATCATAATGAAACAAATTGAATTTAAAAAACGCCGAACCGCTTTAATGAAACGAATTGGCAAAGGTAATATCGCCATCATTGCCAGTGCTCCACAACGCCCACGCAATCGCGATGTCTATTATCCTTTTCGACAGGATAGCGATTTTTTTTACTTGACCGGATTTAACGAGGCAGAATCTCTGGCTGTATTTATTCCCGGCCGAAAACAAGGCGAATATGTTTTGTTTTGCCGCGAATATGATGAGAAAAAAGCTTTATGGGAAGGTGCTCACGCCGGTTTGGAGGGCGCCACCAAACACTTTGAAGCGGACGACTCATTTCCGATCGATGATGTTGACGACATTTTACCCGGCATGCTGGAAAACAAATCCAAAGTATTTTATCCAATGGGTAAAAACAGCGAGCTAGATCATAAACTATTGGATTGGATTAATCACATCCGCAAACAATCAAGAAGTGGTGTTTCCGCTCCTGGCGAACTAGTATCATTGGAACATCTGGTTCACGAAATGCGTTTATTTAAAACCGCCGAAGAGCTTAAATTGATGCGGCGCGCCGCCAAGGTATCCGCCAAAGCCCATAAAAGAGCCATGCAATTCTGTAAACCCGGCTTGTATGAATATCAAATAGAAGCCGAAATTATTCACGAGTTTTTTCAGGAAGGCCTGCGTGCAGTAGCTTATCCATCAATTGTAGCAACCGGTAAAAATGCCTGTGTTTTGCATTACACCGACAATAAGGAAAAACTGAGTAAAGGTGATCTGTTACTGGTTGATGCTGGGGTAGAATGCGAGCATTATGCCTCTGACATTACCCGCACTTTTCCTGTCAGCGGAAAATTCAGTCAAGCTCAAAAACAACTTTATCAATTAGTTCTGGATGCCCAAACTGCCGCACTTAACCAAATCCGCCCTGGAACCGCCTGGAACAGAGCTCATGACGCTTCGGTTGAAACATTGACCAAAGGTTTGGTGGAGCTTGGCCTGTTAAAAGGCAAGGTCGCCAAGCTGATTAAGGATGAAAAATATAAACAGTTTTACATGCACCGCATCGGACATTGGCTGGGTATGGATGTACATGATGTCGGAGATTATAAAATCAAGGATGAATGGAGATTACTTGAGCCTGGCATGGTTTTGACCGTTGAACCCGGATTGTATATTCCGGCTGATTGTGAAACTGTCGACAAAATGTGGAGAGGGATAGCCATACGCATTGAAGACGATGTACTGGTAACACAAGACGGATATGAAATTCTGACTGCGGATGCCCCAAAATCAATTGAAGACATTGAAGCACTGATGCAAGGCGGATAGATGCAAAACGAATACGATTTGATTATTGCAGGCGCCGGACTGGCTGGAAATTGTTTGGCGCTGGCATTAAAAAACAGCGGCCTGCAAATTGCAATAGTTGAAACGTGCAGTCGTGAGGAATTACGCAACTCTCCAATTGGTGATCGAGCCTTGGCACTAGCAGCAGGCACTGTTCAATTATTGGAAATGCTGGGCATCTGGTCAAATATTGCCTCCAAAGCTACTGCTATCAAACAAATACATATTTCTGAGCGCGGTCACTTCGGCAAAACCCGGTTATCCGCCACTGAACAAGGTGTAGAGGCATTAGGCTATGTTATACAAGCCAGAGATATAGAAGAACATGTAGCCGATTTGGTGGCGCAGACTCACGCCTGTCAATATTACGGCGCCAGAGTAGCGGGACTAATCTCCGGTCAAGATGCCATAAATGTCAGTTTGAAGCAACAAGGCAAATCCTTAAACCTGTCAGCGCAATTGCTGGTTGGCGCCGATGGCGGACAATCCACCATTCGTAGACTATTGGAAATTCCCCAAAAAATCACTGATTATGCACAAACCGCCATAGTTGCCAATATTAAAACGGCTCTGCCTCATCAAAATACCGCTTTTGAGCGTTTTACCCCTTTCGGCCCACTAGCCATATTACCTGGATATGGTAAAAACTCTTCTCTGGTCTGGACACGCAATCACGAACAGGCAGAAGCCTTAATAAATTGTGGTGAAACCGAATTTCTGGCTGAATTGCAAAGTTGTTTTGGTTACCGGCTTGGCGCGCTACAGCTAGTCTCTCCGGTCAGAGCTTTCCCTTTAAGCTTGATCAGAGCGGAAAGCATGATTTCAGATCGTTGCGTCATCATAGGCAATGCCGTTCACCAACTGCACCCGGTAGCCGGTCAAGGTTTTAATCTAGGTATTCGGGATGTTGCTCATTTGGCTGAAATTTTGATTGAACAGTCAAAAACTTATCAAGATATTGGCGATTCCAAACTATTAAACGCTTACGTTAAAAAGCGTAAAAGCGATCATGACAAAGTTATTGGTTTTACCGATAACGTGGTGCGCATTTTTTCAAATGACTTTGTAGCTTTAAGCGCTATTCGGAACACCGGACTGATTCTGCTCGACCATCTTCCTGCCGCAAAGCGTCTTCTGATTAAACACGCCATGGGTTTTGCGCAAATCTTGCCAAAACTTGGATCAAATTAAGTTAAAACTTTCATCACCGGCTTTCGCGGCGACCCGACCACTCAATATGGGGGGGTGGCATTAGTCACTTTGCTATAGGCAAGCATACTAAATACTCATCAGGGAAGATTAAAAATTTAAAAATATCGACTGGATCACTAATTTTGTCAACGCAATCTAAAAATGAACGCTATTATTAATCAATAATTAATCTGTATTTAATGTTGTTTGATTGGATGCAAAGAAAGCTGACAAATCCTTATCTTGCAATTTTGGATGCGAATAAACTTTAACAAACCGTAAACCTTTGAGAATTTGACAGCCGGCTAATACTGATTTTTTAAATGGTAAAGCTATTCCGGTTGTTACTTTAATTCAAGAAGCCTTTAACCGTATAAATTTTGTTACAAACTGATTTATCAGTTGAAATTGACCTTAATCAATACCGAACTGAACCATTTAACATGAAACGACTTTTTTTTATTACTCTTAACCTGATAGCGCTTGTTATTCTAAACGGCTGCGCTAATGCACCAGTAAAGAAGGATAACTCTGCGCTAAGCAAGCGTAATACTCCGGTATTACGGCCTGCTTTGCCTATACCAAATGAAAAAACAGTTGCATCTTATACCGGGGTGTTCCCTAAACCGGCTGCACTTGAACCTGCAGTGGATTTTTGGCGTAAAACTTATGCCGTCTGGGCGCGGTCTCAAGTTGCATTTCATGATGACCGCTATCTTGATGTCGTTTATGAGGTAATGGTATTGCCTGGCGATGTTGGGGAAACTTTGACTATGGAACAAAAAGACTTGGTCAATCAAAGACGTGAATTTTGGAGAGCTCAATTAGCCGGTTTGGAAAGTAAACTGCGTTACGGCTCTGAACTGGATAGCATAGATAAACAACTGATAGCCAAACTTGAAAACAAAGGCAAACCTATTAGCCTGATTAACGGCGCCAGTGATAGAGTCCGTTCCCAACGCGGAACAAAGGAACGCTTTAAACGAGGATTGGAAATCAGTGGGCGTTACGATTTGCAATTTAGAAAAATTTTCCGCGACTCCGGTTTACCTGAGGATCTGGCTTATTTGCCTCATGTAGAGTCGTCATTTCAGACTTCAGCAAAATCTTCTGCCGGGGCTGTCGGTTTATGGCAATTTACCAAGGCTGCCGCCAAAACATTTATGCCCGGAGGAGATATGCATGATCTGCGGCATGATCCTATCGTTTCAGCCAATGGCGCTGCTCGCTATCTTGGGTATGCATACGGCAAACTTGGAGACTGGCCAACTGCCCTTACCTCCTATAATCATGGAATAGGCGGGATGAAGCGAGCTCAAAATCAGGTCGGAACTGATTTCGTACGCATAGTCCAACAATATGACGGACCTTCTTTCGGTTTTGCTTCCCGCAACTATTATGCACAATTTCTAGCTGCTCGAGAAATTGCCGTCAAGCCTGAACAATTTTTCCCTGAGGGAATTAGTTACGAGCCGCCCATCACAACAGGTCAATATTTGGCTATTGAATAAATCAGCTTTCCGCTAGCATTGATCTCTCCTTCTACATGCCCAAGATTCCGAAATCTTGGGCTGACACATAGAATCATTCAAATTATTTTTGAACTAAAACAAACTCCAGCGGGGTCTTTAGCTTTGATTTCTGGCATAAGTCAATAAACTACGTAAACACGACAAGTTAAATAACAAAAGCCGATTTACCAGGCTGATTTTCCATACTTGGGTAAAAAGTTTTTTGAATAACAAAAATATATCTTATAAAAACTCATGCTTAGCGCTAACATAGCATAAATTTATCGTTACAGCCTTTAACTCTTCATGCTTTCACACATCCTGCCAAAAACTGAAATTTCAATTCGGGACAACCTTAAATGGTTATATATCCTAAGAAATCTAATGCTGTTTGTAGTAATTTTTGCTGTGTTTGTCACTGTCTATATCATGAATATCGCTTTACCACAGAATCAATTGTGGTTAGCCATTTTTGCAATTTCAATTCTTAATCTTTATACATGGCTACGATTAGGCACTGAAGAACCGGTTACTGAGCATGAAATTTTTTCTCAAATTTGCATGGATGTATTGGCTTTGGCCTATCTGCTGTATTTAACCGGCGGCGCATCCAATCCTATTATCTGGATATTTTTGCTACCGTTGATCGTAACTGCAATCATGCTGCCTCAAGCGTATGCCTGGAATATGGTGATTACCACCTCTTGTGTGTATACGGTATTAATTGCTTATAATGTGCCATTGCCAGCCTTAGAGCCGCATATAATGCATGAACCGTCAATGGCGCTAACACCGGAAATGGTGTTGCAAATGCATTTAAATGATGACCGCCGCTATTTTAATCTGCATGTCTTTGGCATGTGGTTTGGCTTTGTGTTCAGTGCGGGTTTAGTTGCTTTTTTTGTAGTAGAACTATCAAAAACCCTTAAGGAACGGGAAAGGAATCTAGCTGAAGCCAGGGAAAGCGCATTACGCGATGAACGCATAGTGGCGCTTGGCAGCTTGGCTGCCAGTGCGGCTCACGACATGGGTACACCATTGGGAACCATAGCTATCCTAGCCCACGAAATGACAGAAGACTTACCGGAACACCGCTACCCGGATTTACATCAAAAGCTAATGATAGTTCAACAACAGGTAGAACGCTGTAAACAGGCTTTATCGGTTATGTCAGCCACTGCGGGTGAAATGCGTGCAGAATCTGGTAAAATTATTCTGGTCAGCGAATATGTAGATTTGGTCCTCAATCAATGGCGAACCAATAAGCCTGCAACTAAACTTAAGTTGTTTATCGACCCCAATGTTAATGTGACTGCCGAGATTATTGCAGAACAAACGATCACTCATTCCATAATCAATATTCTTAATAATGCTGCTGAAGCTTCACCCGCTAATGACGGAATCGAGTTTCATGCCACATGGGATTTAACCTCTCTCAATTTGAAAATTAGAGATTTTGGCCCAGGCATTCCTCATGAATTTATCAATTTCGCAGGGCATGAACCGGTGAAAAGTAATAAGCAGGGTATGGGGGTTGGGTTATTTTTAACCTATACCATCATCAAGCGTATAGGCGGTACAATATTTTTTAGTAATCTTGAAACAGGCGGCGCCTGCGTGGAGATCAGCCTGCCCCTATTAACTAAGGAGAGTTTGAATGACAACATTACCAACGGATAACCCGCAATTATTACTAGTCGACGATGACATAACATTTTGTTCAGTATTAAAACCGGCACTTGAGAAACGCAAATTTCAAGTTACAGTTGCTAACGACGTCAATACCGCGATGGTGTTAGCCGAACAAACCGAACCGGAATATGCCGTAATTGACTTGCGGATTGGTTATGACTCCGGACTGGAAATGGTTAAAAAGTTAATTTCCCTCGATTCAAATACCCAGATTGTTATTTTGACCGGCTTCGCCAGCATCGCCACCGCAGTTGAGGCAATTAAACTTGGCGCGATTCACTATTTAACAAAACCCGCTAATCCTGATGAAATTGTTAATGCCCTCTATAAAAATGAAGGCGATGCAACTGTCGCTATTAGTGATAATCCATTATCAGTCAAACGATTAGAATGGGAACACCTGCAAAAAGTACTGATGCAACACGATGGCAATATTTCTGCCGCGGCAAGAGCCTTAAATATGCATAGACGCACCTTACAGCGTAAACTGGAAAAACGTCCAGTCAAAGAATAAAAATTCGTACCAGGTAAAATTTCAGCTATTTATCCTTGGTTTATTTGAGCTGGTTGTTCCAATAGCGCCTTCTGTAATTCAACTATTGATTTGGGGCGATTTTCCGGAAGAGGCGCCATCGCCCAATCAATCGCCTGCAATAAATACTCGGGGAATTTTTTTTTATATATTTTGACTGCCGACTGTAAATCATCCTGCTTAATTCTCTCTATTGAGGAAGGCGGCGTTTTAAAATCCAGGCACGCCCGCATACTGGCGCCAACAGCGTAGATATCCGACCAAGGGCCAAGATTGCCATTTATGTCATATTGTTCAACCGGAGAAAACCCATTAGTCACTACCTTGGCTCTAGGGCTTGGCACCTTTTGCGGGAAGCGGCGGATTGCGCCAAAATCCAGCAATAAAGGATTATTTTCTCCACGAATCAAAATATTGGCCGGCTTAATATCAAGATGGATTAAATTATTTTGATGAATAATATCTATGCCAGTCAAAAGCTCTGTAAAAACGGTACGCAAAAACTGTTCAGTAATTGGCACACTTTTTTTATAAAGAATTTTATCCAGGGTAATGCCGTAGTCATAAGTCATCACCATATAGACGGTTTCGTTGGCTTGAAAGAAATTAATTACCTCTACGATATTTCTGTGCTTCAATGTGGCCAGCACCTTCGCTTCTTCTATAAACAATGCTCTTCCGCGCATGAACATTGCTCTACTTTCTTCGTCATTAGGCACAACCGCATTATTCCAGGTGCGATGCGCCATTTTACGAGGCAGATATTCCTTAATGGCGACTTGAATCTGATCCGATAACTGCCTGGCCAGATACACGGAACTGAAACCGCCGTGAGCCAATTCCCGTTCAATGATGTACTGGTCTATAATGGTACCGGATTGCAGATAATTCCACTCTTTAGGGTAGGTTTCCGGGTCGTAGTATTCAGCCATGATTTAATTCAAATTGCATTATTATTTTTGCGCATCTTTCAAGCTTACTTAACCTTAAAGTCAATTGAAACGATTCAGAAAAGATATACTCAAGTTTTTGACTAATCATCATATGACCTGAATATCATATATTGAGTTTATCTGTATTAAGTATCTTGACAAGATTATAGGTGAAAAATGATTAGAAGCATGACGGCATTCGCGGATTGCGAAATTGTAACTGAAAACATGACTATTCTCTGCGAATTACGTTCTGTTAATCACCGTTATTGTGATCTCAACATCAGAATACCTGAACGGCTTCGCTTTGCAGAAAATGATATACGCAAACAGCTTAGTGAAAAACTCAAACGCGGCAAAATTGAATGTACTTTAAGCTATAAAAAACAGCTTAATGTTCAAAACTTTTCGGTCGATTTCCAATTAGTCGAAAAACTTTTAATCACCACTTCCAAAATAGAAACTTTAATGGCAAACCCCCAGCCATTTTCAGCATTGGATATTTTAGCCTTTCCCGGAGTTCAGCATGAAATCGAAGCCGATAAAGACACATTACGTGAATCCATTGTTCTCTTGGTAAAAAACACCCTGGATAAAATGCTGGAAAATCGATCCAGAGAAGGAGCGCAATTGGTTTTGTTACTGACAGAACGCTGTCAAAAAATCATGCAACTGGTTGAAGCTGCCCATAAACGCATGCCTGAGGTATTGACTAATTTACGCAACAAACTTATTTCCCGTGTAGCAGAGTTAATAACTGATACTAATTCCGAACGCTTGGAATTAGAACTGGCGCTAATTGCGCAAAAACTGGATGTTGATGAAGAATTAGACAGATTGGAAACCCATGTCAAAGAAGTAATACATACTTTAAAACAAGCCGAACCGACTGGTCGTCGCCTGGATTTTCTGATGCAGGAAATGAATCGTGAAGCCAATACCTTGGGTTCCAAGTCTGCGGACAAGGAAATGACTCAGATTTCCATTGATCTGAAGGTATTAATAGAACAGATGCG
>CAVUMJ010000124.1:0-3135 GCA_963741375.1 uncultured Pseudomonadota bacterium | reverse complement strand
AAGGCAACCGGATTGAAATCCAGATTCGTACCGATTCCATGCACGAATTTGCCGAACTGGGGGTGGCCGCACACTGGAGCTACAAGGAAGGCGGCCAGTTTGACGACGCAGCTCAAAAGAGTATCGCCTCTTTACGACAGTTTCTTGAAGAAAAAGACAGCAACGACAATCTCATTGAAAGATTCCGCACCGAACTGTTTTCCGACCGGGTATTTGTCTTGACTCCGGCGGGCAAACTAATGGATCTGATCAAAGGCGCCACCCCCCTGGATTTTGCTTACGCCATTCATACCGAAATCGGCCACAGTTGCCGCGGCGCCAAAGTCAATGGTCAGATCAAACCTTTGACTTATAAACTTTGCTCCGGTGAACAAATTGAAATTATCACCTCCAAAGACGCCAGACCGAATCACAACTGGTTAGACTCTAATCTTGGCTACCTGAAAACTCCGCGAGCCATCAGCAAAGTCAAAAGCTGGTTCAAGCAACAAATGCTGACTGAAAACATATCCGTCGGCAAACATCTTTTAGACAAGGAAAGCAAACGCTTAGGGCTTAAAATCCTAGATATACCGGAATTGCTGAAACATTTCAAGATGGCCGATACCGATCATTTATATGAAGCATTAGGCCGCGGCGACATTAATAATCGCCAGCTTGCCGCAGCCTTAAAAATTCCTGAACTTGACACCCATCACGTTAAGACAGCCGCCGTTCCGGCCAGTCCTAAATCCGTTGTGACGGTAGCAGGCATCGACAATGTGGTTACCACGCTGGCGCTTTGCTGCAACCCGGTAAATGGCGACGAAATTGTGGCGTTTATCTCCCATAAAAGAGGCATCACTATTCATCGAAACGACTGCGAGAACATTGTCCATCTTCCTATAGATCAGCGCGCTCAAATCATAGAAGCCGAATGGAGCGGAAAACAGACTGTCCGCCATAATGTGCCTATCGTCATCCACGCCTTTAATGCTCAAAACCTGCTAAGTGACGTGTCACAATTGCTGGCCGGCAGTAAAGTGCATATCAGCAGCGCCACTTTAAAGACACATGATGACCTGTCGGCGATACTGACGCTTTCCATTATGATAGAAAATACCGCTCAACTTAGTTTGATTTTGGCTAAAATCAGTCAGCTTCCCAATATTATGGAAGTTAAACGCAAGACTTAAACCTGAAAAGCGTTAGCGTTGCGGGATTTTTCTCGGCAAAATGGAAGGTTTGTTTTTTACTTCCGGGCCGAATATGTTCAAATATGGCAACTATTCAGCGTGTTAAATTTGTTTTCATAACATCCTACCCTGAATAGTTACCAAATATGTTTACTGATAGTGAAACCGCAATTGACACGACAATACGGTCAGTATTTTTATGATACGTTTACGGGGGAATAAATGAATCAAGCCGAGGTTTGGGCGCGTATAGAACTATTTAACCAGGGCCGGGACCCTGAGCGTCTGCTGATGAAATATCAAGCCATGCAACGAGACATCTTCAGCTTTTTACGCGGAACTGCGCATTTATTTTATCAGGACTGGCCACAACAAACCCCTTTAAATCAGACGCCCTTAAGCTGGATTTGCGGCGATCTGCATCTGGAAAACTTTGGCTCCTACAAAGGCGATAACCGTCTAAGTTATTTTGACCTTAACGATTTTGACGAGGCGGTTCTGGCGCCATGCAGTTGGGATTTGGCCAGATTTTTATGCAGCTTGATCGTTGCCGCTCAAACTCTTGGAGCGGGACAGGCTCAAGCTCTGCAATTGTGCGAAAATTTTCTTAGCCGGTATTGCCGGGAACTGACTGACGGCAAGGCTAAATGGATTGAACGCTCTATCGCTAACGGCATGATTCGTGATTTGCTGAAAAATCTGAAACACCGTTCGCGTTCCGCTTTTCTGCATGAGCGAAGTAGCCATCTTCATAGCAACCCGCAATTGAAAATTGATGGCCTTAAAGCGCTGGAAGCCTCGGTTGAAGAAAAACACAAAGTCACAGCCATGATAGAAGTATTTGCCGCCAAACAAACCGAACCTGAATTCTTTCAGGTGCTGGATGTCGCCAGACGTATCGCCGGCACCGGCAGCCTTGGCCTGGAGCGCTACGTGATTTTGGTGTATGGCAATGGGCCGGAAAGACATTATTTACTTGATCTAAAATATCAGCCTGGTTCCTGCCTAAGCCCATATTTAACTGTTCCACAACCGCATTGGCATAGCGAAGCCGAACGCGTTGTGGTTTTGCAACATCACAGTCAGGCGATTGCCCCCGCCTTTTTAAGCGCCATCAGCCACGACAAACGCTCTTATGTATTAAAAGAATTAATGCCGCAACAAGACCGGCTGCATCTTAGACACTGGAACGGCAAGTTTTCCAGGCTGCAAAAAGTCGTCAACTCCATGGCGGAACTGGTTGCTTGGCAACACATCCGCACCAGCGGCTGGAAAGGCTCCGCGGTTACCGACCAATGGCAGGAATTCGCCGATCAAGAGGATTGGCGCCAGGAATTGCTGGAATACGCCATCAACTATAGCCGGCAAATCAGGCTAGATTGGCTGAGTTTTAAAGAAGAGTTCTCCGCCCGCTATCCTAAACTTGCCGATTGATTTGCGAGTTTCTTGGCTAACTCATCATTCTTAAATACAATACCCTAGCCTAGGAACTAGTCTAATTTTACCTTAAACACCCAATTAAAGTGGGCTAATGAAAGAAGTGGCTCCGACATTTAGAACAGCAGCCTTTAGTTTTTAAGTGTAACCTGCCGTCAATTATGCTGCCTTATTAACCGGAGGCAACATCCCGGTATATGCTTCATCAGGTGTTTTCCGATTTAGGCTTGAATGTGGCCGGTTTCGGTTATACAAATCAAAATATTCCAGAATGGATGATTTAGCTTCCTGAACTGAATCATAAGCATGTAAATACACGCATTCATATTTAACGGATTTCCAAAGCCTTTCCACAAAAACATTATCCCGCCAGGAGCCTTTGCCGTCCATGCTTAATTGACTGCCCTTAGCCTCGACGGCATCCACAAACGTAACCGCCGTAAATTGACTGCCTTGGTCTGTATTGACAATCTCCGGTACGCCATAGCGCTTAAAGGCTTCTTCCAGTACAGCAATACATCGT
>CAVUMJ010000123.1:0-9850 GCA_963741375.1 uncultured Pseudomonadota bacterium | reverse complement strand
ACTTGGATTACAAATGTAGCACATGTTAACCCAGCATAAATTTGATCTGCTGTATACTTCCCATCTTTAGTAAACCCGCTACCATCCATGCAAATTCCATAAGGAATTCCTTCTTTGTTTGATTCATAAACCATTTCACAAACTGCCGCAAGATGAGCTTTATTCAATGGATCTAGATTTATATCAAGCCAAAGATATTTGTTAGTTGGGTCATCATTCTTTAAGTCAAAATGCCAAGCCAAATGTAAAAACTTCACTTTACTTAAAGCGTTAATGTATAGCAATCCAATATGCTGTTGATTTAAATGACTTCTAGGCCTACCAATGGCAACACAAATTGTATCTATATCGTCAAACGACGAATTAAAAACAGAATGCACTTTCATTTAAAATCAAATAAGACCGCGCAATACTGATTTGCTATCGTAATTTCTATTCTCTAGCTCTGCTTTTGAATTCTCAAGCAACAAAGACCATGCAGGCAACTCATTTTTCCAAGAAAATGTCAATCTCAATATACCAACAAGAAGAAGATCACTTAAATCAGCCACTTTTATATTGCTTAAAAAGCAATTGCATTCACTATATTTTTTTTCAGAAATTATTTTGTTAATTTCTTTGTAGTAAGGAAGGATGGATTTCGTATCATTCAATTGAGCTGCTTTTTGATAAAACTCAGTAATCCAAGGTTCGTTGAATAATAGCTCTTGTAACTCACAGGAATAATCATAAATTTTGAGAGTACTAGTTTTAGCTCTATCAACTCTGATTGTTAATACAATTTTATCTTTTGTTGAAGCATTATTTGCCCTAACCACTTGAAATGGTTCTGGACCAATATCAAAAACAAGTGAAGAAGAAAATGGATTATAAAATTTCCCATGCTGAAAAAAAGCATGTACGATATTAGAGCTATATGAATTAGCTGGATCTATAGAATGTGGCAACATAGTCATGAAACTTCGTAGGCACTAGGCTTTATTAAGTTTATAAAAGAATGTTTTTGTAAATCATGAGCTTCCTCAGACCAATCAAGGATTGAGTTAATACCACTACTACATTCAAAAATGTCCCGCGCAGAAGATTGTATTATAGTTTCCATAATAAGCCCTGGTTGATCATTTATGATTGCATTAGATATAGTTATAACTAAAGTGCCTTTAGGTTCATTTGAGAAAATGTTTATAATTAAATTAACTGCCGAATACTTGTCGTCTAAACTTGCTTTTGCTGAAAACGAAGCAGGCAAACTAACATTTACGTTGAAATGATTTTTTAAATATTCTTCAATAGATTCATTTTGATTTGGAAAAAATGCATCCTGATATTTTAAACTCATTACCAACGAATCTTTAGTTTTATTAAGTAACTCCGAGTCTACTTGGTTAAAAACCTCTAATCCTGTTTTAATTGATTTTTTAAAAAGATCCCAGCTATAGTTATCTTTAGTTTGGTTTACAGTAAAAATACCTAAACCAATTTGAAAGCAAGGCCAAACATTTTCTTTAGTTCTAAAACGATGCGAGACCATCATGGGCATATTTGCGAATCCAGGTACTCTTTCAATTACTTTGAATCCATGATTAGCTGCGGCTACGCTAAATTTTCCAGCAAACAGTGATCTTTCTTCATCAGAATATTGAAAGTTGCCTAGAGCTATTTCCCCCCAGCGTAATTCAAATATAGCTTCAATTAGTGGTGCGTTGTCTATAATTGGCATTTGAATTCTTGCATTATCTTTAAGTGTTTTATGTAAGTGTTTGGAAGCTAATTCAGTATCAAAAATAGTTTTATTTAGAAAGTCTTCGCCCAATGCCACATATAGTGCTAAATACATAAGAAACGACTATATCTAGTATTTCATGGTAGAATTAGCAATTCATTTTTTGCAAGTATACACTACCTGATAGTAACGAATTGTTACCATTTCACATTGGCTTCAGCTTTTTGCCTGCAATTCACATCTTTCTAAAAACATCTATGTTACAAAATAGCATTCTGTAACATAACAACCGATTGAATTCACTTCAGTTTAACCGTTATCTCGTTACCGTAGCGTCGTTCAAACTGCTAATCGAAACCGGCAACCCAATCATCGCCAACGCCGCATTACAAATACTCACATCAGTCGTAGCCACCTAAAACCCCCTATCCACCGACACCCGCATATTCCAATTTACTCAAAGTCGGATTCGCCGGCACACACGTAATATTAATATCTGCATAATAGCATTAGCCCCCGTCCCAAAAGCCACCTGATTCCGCCTTTTCGCCACCCACAGCGACACATTATTGGGAGTGATTCTTTAATTTCATGAAAGTTGGGCTATATCAACTAGACGCCTCCAAGATTGCGGATTTGCAGGTAATAAATGTTGAATGGCGGGAAAAGTAAATAGGCGCCAATTTATCGAAGGGACAAACCTATGGTCTTGATTTCTGAATTCGGTACCAATATACCTATCATAAAGAATATTATTTTCTATTTCGACAATGGCGCTGTAAATTTCAATACTGACAATTCGTTTAGTTCCACGAAAAAATTCTTGACAAACATCTTCAATATTCTCCAATAAATCCTGATTTATATGCCATTTTTGTGGTATTTTTATAAATATTACACCAGGATAATCCTTAGGCAGTTGTTTCCTTGCATGGTCTAATTTATTGCGAAGTCCTTTTGCAGAATAACTCCCCGTTTCTAATTGGCATTTTGTATCCGCACAAACTGTTTTCCCATTAGGAAACATTATTTCTAGATCGAAACTCTCACCTTTTACGCCAGATGGCCAAATAAAACGGAATATCACATCACGAATGAGAAGTAGCTTACCAACTTCAAGCTCAGCATATCCTGATTCAATGTGTCCCCGTGAAATCTGATCAAGACTTGCCTCAATCCCCCTGATTGGCATCATATTAACAATGAACTCCGCAAGATTTGTTATCCGATGCGTAATCATAGCGCTACCTTCTTCGCTTCCTAGTAATCGGCTTAGAAACCCGTTTGAAGGTTCATTAAGAATATGTTTTTCAACCCATTGAAAACCGAAAATATATTCCAAAATTACAAGTGCTAAACCGTAATGCTTGCCATTGTTACTATCATCGAACGATGGAATTGCTTTTACAAGTTTTTGTAGGCCATCAATTTTAAAAATGGGCTTTATATAGCCCCCATCCGGTTTACGGAAGAAGTGTGGTTTTCGATTTATCATTTAATCTTGCTAATTTTGATGTTTTGTAAGTGTTTATCATTGAAACCGCAAACATGGTCAGCATATTAACTAGCCAACCTGATAACGCCAAAAGTTAATTTTCCTGTTATGTCGAGCGACTTATTCACGAATTAAATGATATTTTACAAAATTCCATCAGTGCTTAGGTTAGGCCTCGCTTTGCTCAACCTACAGGCTATTTGCAGTTGAAATTCAAGTTGTTCTGCACATCCTTTTCTTCTACGCTAAAATGAAAGATACGCCGAATGAAATGAGGCGCATCAAATGCCGCCATGTTATCTGTTTGGCAGGCATCGTTTAGCATTATTCAGGATTTGACAATGAAACTCACGGTAAGCAATCTAGGCCCCATCAAGCAAGCCACGGTGCAGTTGGGTGGGCTGACAGTGTTTGTTGGGCCAAACGGCACCGGTAAAAGTTATTTGGCAAAAGTGATTTATGGTTTGCAAGGTTTTGATGGCTATGGTGGATATTTTCTGCCTTATTTTGAAAAGAATATCCAGACTCTGTTCGGAAAACTCTTAACAACTGGCACTGCACAAGAAGTATTAACAGAATTGCGGCAATTACACCCTATTGCCTTGCAGCAAGCCCTAACTGCCCTTGCTGAGCAGTATGTTAATGCTTTCAAAGTCAACTTAGGCAAATTCTTCAATGATGATACCGATCTGTTTAACACAACTGATATTGTACTATCGGATTTTACTGATCTGTCTGAGAGCAATTTAAGAAACATTATCGAGTCGTGTATTGAAATAGTAAATGCTTGGTCCAAAGTTGACTCAAATACGCCTGTATTAGCGAATTTGCTTTTTCATCTTTCTTGGCTTCTGTTTGTTCATCCAACACATTATTTCCCTGCTGCTCGCTCCAATTTCATGCTCACCTATAAGGAAATCTACAAGGCACGCGCCGAAGCGCATGTTGGGTCAGGCGGCATTAGCATGGCAGATTTAGTGGCTGGTCAATTTCAGCCTACCCGCCAATCCGGCAAATTAAACCGCTTCGATAAACCCACCGAAGATTTCATCAAAAAATTGTATGATCTTAGCGAGTTTGAAACCAAACAATCTGACCTGGCCGATAAACTGGAAGACCGGTTATATGGCGCAGAACGCATAGTCATTAACTCTTCACTTGGCCAATTACCGGATTTCCGGCTCAAGCTCAACCAGCCGGACAACCAAATCCGCCTGCACCTGGCTTCATCTTTAGTGACTGAAACCTCGCCTTTGTTGATAGGTTTAAGGCATTGGGTCACTGCCGATAGCCAGTTGATCATAGACGAACCCGAATCACATCTGCATCCCCAGGCCCAGCGCGACCTGATCAATGTGCTGGCGGATGCGGTCAACCAGGGTACCAAAGTCATTCTCATCACCCACAGCCCGTACATTTTGTCCTGTATTAACAATGCTATTAAATTCAGACATTTGCAGGAAAAGTATCCAAACGATCCGCAGTTCGTGGAATTTAAGGCCAATAACCCGCAACTAAGCCCGCTGAGCAAAAGCGTAACCGCCTATCACTTTGGCCGCGATGGCCTGGTCAAAGATATTGTTCTGGAATCCGGCCTGATAGATGAAGCCGAGTTTACCGAACCATTCGACGAGATCAATCTGCTATACGAGGCCATGCGCGATATTGAATGGGAACATGAATCATGATCCCCGCCATACGCGAAAAACTTGCAGAGCTGGGGAAAGCGGATGCTGAAAGAAAAGATTTGCGCTATCAGGAAAAACGCCGTAGTGTGAAATTAAGCTATGAATCCGGTTCAGCCATTAAAATAAAAGTGGATGACGGCCTGATCACCGACGGCAAACGCTGCGACTGCCTGTATTTTTATGCTACAGACAATCATAAACATCATGCCTTTGTAGTGGAGCTGAAAGGTATCGATTATCAACATGCCTTGGAACAATTGGCGGCCACCATCACCCATCACCACTACCAAGCCTTGCTGGAGACAGCCAAAGCCAATACTCGCCGAACAGCGGTAGTGATAGTCTCTGAAAGAGCCAGAACCAATTTTCCCAAAAAAGAAAAATGGGAAAACGAAAACCATATCAGGCTTAGAGTTATCCCGCAAAAAGAAGGCCAAACCTACGATCTTATGGACATTATCAAGAACAAGGATGACGAAGCCCCATAAGCCGCGATCACCCTATAGGATGCATTGAATAAAATGAGGCGCATCTGTTACTGGGCAAGGCTTGGATTCATGGAGCTTAGGCATTGGATACCCGAACACCAACATGCGGTGCAATACGGCTAAGGCCTATTGCACCCTATGCCCTGAAGATTTAAAGATCAACGCGTGGAAATAAGGCTTTATGATGCGGTTCGTACCTCACCGCATCCCTCCGGGCTGCGTGCTTTTCAAGTCATGTTCATTCAAACCAGCACTTGTAGGATGACTATGCCCTTATGGCGATGCTTAGCGGCACATGCACCGGATGATCCACCCGATTCCCCCCATCCTTCTCTTTCGCCTTCCCCAGCCAAAAATCATAAGCCTGCAAAACCGTCTTCATCGCCGTCACCCCCACGTCGCCCTTAATCAACGCCCCGGACAGCTTAGACGCCAGCATGCAGGTAAACGTCTCCACAAACATCGGCGGAAACCCCGACGCATTCTTCTGATACTGCACATACTTCAGCATAGCGTTCTGCTGATTGGTATAAATCACCAAGCCCCCGGACCCGTCATTCTCAATGCTGAAATCCTGCTGGGTGACATTACTCAACCCCGGCAGCAACATGGCCTGATAACCGTTCATCGTCCCCTGCAACGGATAATTACTCGCATAAGTCCCGGTCACATCCCCCTGGGCATCGTTCTCATACACCGCCAAAGCCTGCACCATATCCCCAGGCGCCTGATACGCATAAGCCCACAGCTGATTAGGCGTGGACAACAGATTCAACCACACCGTCACCGTGGCAAAACTCCAGGCATGCTCCGCCAACACTGTATTCAAACACTGCGTATAAAACGCATTGCAAGCCCGCCCCTGCACAGTAGCGTCATCCAAACTGCTAATCGAACCCGGCAGCCCAATCATCGCCAACGCCGCATTACAAATACTCACATCAGTCGTAGCCACCTAAAACCCCCTGTCCACCGTCACCCGCATATTCCAATTCCCGCTAGTCGGATTCACCGGCGCGCCCGTCCCCAAATTCAACAACTGCAAAGCCGCATTCGCCCCGCAAGCAAACACCAAGCTATTCCTGCGCTTAGCCGCCCCAAACAACACATTATTGGTGCTACTGCCGGACGTGCTCGGAAAATCCACCACATCCCCAACCTGATACCCATACTCGGCAGTCGTGCAAACCGCCTCGATCTTCACGTTATACAAACTGCCGCCGCCCACGCTGCTGGAACCATACTTGCCGCCCAAGCCCAAATTATGCGTCACCGTCACAGAAGCCCCGGCAGAATAAACCGCCGTGTCATACTGCTGATACATCCCGTTCAACGCATAAGCCGTCACAGAACTCACCGCAGAAGCCCCAACCACTGCCTCGCCCACAAACACCACGGTACTGTTCACCCCAACCGCCACCGCCGCCGAACCGTTCCCCAAATACCATTGGTTCTGATTCACCACAAAGGTATACTGCCCGGCAGCATTATTGGCCGCATTAAAATTAGGCGACAGCTGATAAATCGGCGGCAGCGGAGTCTGCCCAAACGTCATGGTATGCACCCCGGTGCGCATCACATACAAATACTGCGTGCTCGACAAGTTGCTCGCCAGGTTCCAGGCCAGCGCCGCATTGCTGGTCAAAGCCTCAATCCTGTCCAGCCGCCCCCCGGCCCAAAACCCCACCGGAAAACTCAACACCGCCGGCGCACTAGAAGAAGCCGCATAAGCCACCCCCACTCCCGTTCCCGCAATGCTCAACCACGACGTGCCGAAATTACTATCCCCCTGCGCGGACAACACGCAACAAGGCCGCGAAGGCAACGGCAAGCTCAACAACTGCGAGCCATCCACCGCCGGCAACCGCGCGGAACTATCCAGCTCCACCAAATTCCCCGCAGCCGCGCCCGGCACCAAATGCAAAGAAATCTGCGCCTGCTCATACGTATTCACACTCATCCAGCCGCTAATCCAGGAAGACGCCCCCAGATTGGTCATAAAGTTTTCGATATTCGTGGTCCCCAACGCCGTGGCCACAAAAGACGACACCGCCGTCTGACTAATCTCCGCCAACTGCGACAACACCGGTACCGCCTGGCCGCTGCTGTTCAAGCCCACCCCAAACACCAGGGAAGCCGGCACCGCCTGATTAATCCCCCCCGCCGGCACGGACGGCACAAACTCCATCTGCGCCGCCAGCTGCTGAATCAACACGCACAACCGATCAAACCCGGCATTAATCGGCGCAGCCGCCGCCCCCGCCACTTCCACGTCTATGGTATTGGCCACCGCAGAAGTAATCGTCAAAGACGTAGAAACCGGCAAAACCGCCGTCGTCGCAATCGTACACCCCGGCGAGCTCACCTGATCGGCATTCAGCACTACCGTATAATCGGTCCCCAACACCAACTGCGCATAAGGATAAGTCACATTCCCGGCGCTATCCGTCCAGGAAACCACAATATCAGCCGCCTCAAACACCAAAAACGGAAAAGCCAGCCCACTCAAAACCGTGGTCCCATTCCCAAAAAACGGCCCCGCAATCCGGGGGTTTGTGTTCTCTACGCTCATATAGTATATTTACCTACGTATTGTTACTGACCGACACCAAGGAACTGCCCAATGCTTTCAAAATTAATCGATTTCATAAATTCCATATTTCCTGCTAAATCAAAACAAAATAAACCAGAATCAAAGGATGACTGGACTGATCGTCAATGGTGACTAAACATTAATCGCCGAAGCGGTTATTGCTGCCAAAATAGCCGCAGACAAAGCCGCGTGCCCCGCTACTGTTAAATGCAACCCTGAGCCGCTTGGCTGAATATATCCGGCACCGCCGTTATAAGTCGCCGTCAATCCGCTCACAAATCGCGCACCAACTTGACTAGCAATAGCGCTAACTGCCGCATCATATTGTTGCAATGCGCTATATGTATTATTCGTTGCTGTTGCAAACGGCGGGCTTACAAGAATGATGTTTTGCGGATTAAAGCCAAGTTCAATCTGGTCTTGAACAAATTGCAAATATTGAGCTTGATATGTTGAAACAGGAACGTTGGTGTTCCAGTCATTAGTGCCCAACTCTATGATCAGCATAGAGTCCCCCCATGCGGTACGGGAGTATGGCTGAGTTATCCACTGCAATGTTGCCGTTGAATCGGCATTTGTCATTGACGAACCACTTGTGCACTGGTTTGATTCGCTCATGCCAAGTGCTAAACTTGTTAATGTTGAAAATCTATCATACCAAGGCAGTGTGTATCCAACCTCAGCATATCCAGCGCCGTTGCTGTCGCCAATCCACATAATGCCGGGATTGTTCGCAAAACGGCCTAAATTCGTGCCAACTTGCAAGAAAAATTCAGTCAAAATTGTTTTTTCAGCAGGCGTTAGCAGCGGAGACCAAACAGCATAACCACCAATCGAGGCATTACTAAAATAGTTTTGCGTCCCCCAGTTAAACAAATAAAGCTCGCCAGTGTCATCGGTTGCGCCAGTTTTGCTGTTATCGATGGTAAGCCCAGCCATTCCAAAATTACTAACACCGGATTGGTTTTCAGTCCATGTGAGCGTAGATTGATGAGGGTTAGTATTAGTGAAATAACCAGTAGACGCACCGTCAATTCTTGAATAATAAGTGCCGCCAATGTCTACCTGAATTGCGGTATTGCTGCCGTCACCGCCAAGACAACCACCGCTATCTGCAGCCTGCGCATAAGGTGCTGTAGGTTGTCCGCTTTGCGTTCTGCTTGTTGGAAAAACGCTCCATCCCCAATTCCCTGACGCAATATAAGGTGATGTGCTAGGAGTAAAGTTTGTGCCTAATGACTTGGTAGAGCCGTCACCAGTCAAACCCTTTGCGTCGGAATAATCCCCGGCCACAAAATGCGTGCCGACATTGGTCATTGCATAGTTTGGAACACCGTTTGATATGTTTCCGGTTTTGATCTTAATCAATGCGCCCGCTAATGCTGTTGTACTAGCCTGTAAAGGAACCCATAGTTCAACCAATTTAGACCAAACCGAAGACGAGACCAATGCCGCCAAAGGCCCCGCTAAAGCTTGCTTTTGATTGGTAGTTAACGAGTCACCGGCAGCAACAACAGCCGCATTATATTGCGCCAAAACCGCCGCGGCCATTTCCGCTTGCTGAGTGCTGTTGGTCTGTATTCTAAAAAGACTGCCGCTATAATAAATATAAAACAAACTTCCAGCCTGAACTAACCCACCACCCGGCAAATACGTAGCTAACGCCCCCGAATTAAAATCCGCCTGCATAGCCGCCACAGTCTGATACTGCCGAGTCACCGGCGCTTCCGTCCCATCCGGCCCCAACAACCCCAGCAACTTAGTCCCGGTATCATCATAAACCCCAGCCGGAGCATTCCCAATTCTACTCATCAATCCCCCTCAAATAAAAACTAACCTTACGCAACTAAAGATTTTCCATGC
>CAVUMJ010000122.1:0-5916 GCA_963741375.1 uncultured Pseudomonadota bacterium | reverse complement strand
AAAATAGCGGGGCTACTACAAATGTATAGTGTGCAAACCCTGCATCCTTGACCACTTCATCGACTTTGGCTTTGCCGGTGAAATGCGGGACATCAAATTTGCCGCCGCTGATCTTTTCAACGTTGGGCAGGGTAGACCAAACGAAATGCCGGACACCTGCCACTTTAGCCGCATTGACGGCTGCCGTGCCTTGCGCCAATTCGTCGGTTCCTTTTTCCCAGAAATTGGTCACAGCGAATACTCCATAGGCGCCCGCAAACGCGGCTTTGAGCGTTTCCGGACGAGTGAGATCGGCTTCGACAACCTCGTCTCCAACACCTTGATGCTCGCTCGGATTGCGGGTTAATGCACGGACGTGGAATTCCCCACTGGCTTGCAGGGCGCGAACGACTCCGCCGCCTTGGTTTCCTGTAGCGCCGATTACGGCAATTATTTTTTTCGTAATAGTCATAATATTAACTTCATTGAGTAAAAATGATAGTGGTTTTTCAGTTAAGCAAAACCACCGTTGGCCTATTGGGATAAGGTGCTGTTTGCGTACTAAATTTACAACGGTCCTCTTCGAGTATGCGCCGTTCAGTCAGCCCCGAGTTGCCGGGCGGCGGCGAACGCATTGAAGCACGTTCGGTCGGCGCCGTATGTTGGCTACCGCACCGTGACGCGGGTATTTTTATAAAAATGACATAAAATGGATCAAGGTAGAACGGACAGTTACGGCGTCGTAATCGGCTGGAGGGGTCCCGATTTTATCAAGTTCAAACCTGAACCATGCCATAGCCTCACCGGCATAACGGCCGTCCTGCTATTTCTGCTATGGTGCATGGGCAAGCAGATAAAGACACATTCCACCTACCTGTAAATAAGGATACCCCAGCATGATGGCCACGCACGAACCAAAAGGGCTCTGATCCGCGTTTCGCTATCTACGAAATAGAATTGGTGGTCGAAGTGCAACGCGCCGGAAACGTATGGTGGCGCCTTAGCTAAGTTGATAACTCTAGTTCAGTGCATGTCACTCATAAGTTTATAAACATGGTAGGGGCTGTGGAAGAACCCGGTCCGGATCTCTTAAAGCAGACCGGTTTGAGGCAATAAGGTGTGCAGACTATAGGGTGCTGCCTTCAGGCGCACCGTTCGCGATCATTACGTCTCGTATGGCTCGGCACAACCTATAGGGAGTCGCACATTTTTGGGGTTATGGCTGACGGCTGTAGATCAATCAATAGACGTTCATCAGAAAAACCATCCGTCCGCTTTTGGCCGAACGTAACTGATCGAGACTGACGTTTCAATTGCAAATAATGCCGGTTTGAGTGCCCGTCAGCTGCAGTTAATTCCGGTCAAAAAATGCGCTGATTGCAGGTTATTATACCTAGCCGTTACAGCTAGGTGTTCATACGTATTTATTTGATATTGTTTTCAGCTTTAAATACCCGTACAGACTTAATAAGATTTGGCTCAACGGGTCTGATTATAAGAAAAATTTAACTAGCGATACTAGGTTTTAGTATCTAGTATTTTGACTGGTGCTACTGATGTTTTGCCAATGAAAGGGGGACACCATGAAAAGAATCTATTTTTTAGCTCCCAATATTGAAGTGACGCATAAAATTGTCGATGAGCTTAAGGTTGAAGGCCTGACGGATCAACATATTCATATTTTAGCAAAGCGAGACACGCCACTTGAGGGGCTTCATGAGGCCGGGGTGGATATCAAAACCGATTTTCTGCCGGCAGTTGAGAGAGGCCTGGCGCTTGGCGGCGCTACTGGTTTACTGGTGGGTTTGATCGGTTTACGCTTTGCGGGATTCGTCGTAGCAGGAGGGCCGCTTCTGGGTATTATTTTGGCAAGCGCAACGTTCGGATCGCTAGCTGGCGGCCTAATGGGTATGAATGTGGGAAATACCAGATTAAAAAAATTTGAAGAAGCTATTGAGCAAGGGGAGTTATTGGTACTGGTGGATTTGCCGCTGGAAAGGGTTGATACCATCAAAGGCTTGATCACCAAACATCATCCCGAGGCAGAATTTGAAGGTGTCGAACCAACTTTGCCGCCATCGTATTAATATAAAGGGGCCTCAAAAAATGCAAATGTCTAGGTCAGACAAGGCGTAAGCATAAAAACGCCACGCGTATATGTGTGATATTTGCTGATCTGAGCAACTCCCTGGAGAGATAGAGGCGTATTGCCGATAAACTCCCATGCACACCACAACGGTGAGCTTGTGCGCTTTTGCCCGCCCGCAACCAGCTTACAAAGACTCCAATAACCTATCTAAAATCCGTATATGAGAGCGTTGATCCGGCAGCAGTTTGGTTTCAATCAAGGAGCGGAAATCCCAGGGTAGTTCTTGATCCAGCATGGCTTGTTCATAATCCACTACACCGGTTTTTTCGCCTTCTTGCAGTATCATTAACGCAGCTTGTTTTCCCAGCAGGTTGGCGCTACCCATGACTATTTTTGTCCAGGCTCCCCACGCCCCGGTGTCCTGTGACGGAGTGCCGCCAAGTTCAAGGATTTGGGTTTGCAAACAGGAAGCCGCAGATTTATGATTTTCATAAATCGGAAATAAAGACTCCGTGTCGCCCAGGGCTGCTTGCTCTTTAAGTTTATCCAAAATCTGCTGATAGGTTTGCGCTGCAGATAATTCATCTTTTAGCAAACCGCTTATTTTTTCAATGCTGCTCATAATAAAACCCCAATGTGGTTGGATTAATCGTCACTCCGGTCATGTTTTTACAATACAAAACCTAATCCTGTTGCAAAGCGGCTATCCTGCTGGCATTAAAGGTTAAAGATTATAACGGAGTTACATTTTCTGCTTGTGGGCCTTTTTGACCCGCACTTACCTCCATGACGACCCGTTGGCCTTCTTTCAAAGTTTTACGGCCACTGCCATTGATAGTGCTGTAATGTACAAACACATCTTTGCCGCCGTCTTGTTCGATGAAGCCGAAACCTTTATCATCGTTAAACCATTTTACTTTGCCTGTTACTTGTGTTGACATAATTTTTCTCTTCTGATTAAAAGCCATTGCTGGCATGTTACGTAAGTGTTTTTGCTACAAATTTGAAATACTTAAAATGACTAAATCGCTTTTTTCGGAAAGCTTAGGATAAATTGTCTGTGGTTTGCGTATCATGGTAAATCCGTACGATTACTTATATTCCTTATTACGATTAGTTAATTACTTTCTGTTTAAATTTAAAGTCTGATGCTTGGTTTCTTTTCCAAGTGTTGAACCAAGAGCCCGGTCAATAGTCTTATTAACTCGTTTGTTTATGTTGTAAGAGTATGCGCAGCGAAATAGCCTTGGAATTTATCCGGCTTATGCATATGTCTATTCGCAACCAAGAATATCAATAAACTATCTATTTGTTGAAGCTACATCCGTTTTGTTTGAATCATGACAGCAATGCCGTTTTGACAGTTTTTAATCAACCGGCAAATTATCTCGGTAGACGCTGTTATTTTATCCACAACTGACAGGAGAAGTTTTATGAAATCCAAATACTTTTTAATGGTGTTGCTATTGTCCTGCTTACCTATGGGCGTGTTTGCCGCAGGAAGCCCAATGCACGAAAACTTTACAGATTTGATAGCCTTATCCAATGACGCCATCGAAGTTGGAAACGGAGGCGACGCCCAGGCATTTATTAACAGTATCAATTTAACCTTGACGACCTTAAAAGCCCAGGACGAAAAAGGTAGTTCAATTCGTTTACAGCGCGCCAGCGCTAAACTGAAAGTCGCATTGCATGCAGCTAAATCAGGTAATACCAAAGAAGGCGTAGAGGCTATCCAGCAAGCTATTGAAATCATGCAAGAGAAAAAGCCTTGAGCAAATATCTGCTATCCACAGGGATGTGGTGTATGCAGATATTGCAGGAGCAAATATCTGCTATCCACACAGGGACGTGGTGTATCTGGTTTATTGCTGAGAAGCTTTCCGGCGATGAAATTCGATCAAACCTGCCAGAACTGACCCAAATAACCAGACGCTAGCAGGAACCGGAACTACTGCTGCATAATTTAAGTCGGCAATGGTCAATAAACCGCCTGATACCGTTGTAAAAATTTCCAGCGATTGAATTTGAGGTTCATTACTTAAATTAAACGACTCAAAATTGGCAGAAGTCGGTGTCATGGTGGGTAGAACGAAAGCAATTTTGTCACTGGCGTCAAAGCCGACTAGAGTTTCGGTTTGTTGACCGCTCCCTGTCCCAATCAAGACGGAATCAACCAAAACAGGCGCGTTAAAAGTGAACGTTACATCGTTTGCATAGAGAATGCCGGCGCTTGAACCAACGATATTACCCGATGACCCGCTGCTAGTGACTGTCAAATCCGGAATAGCACTGGTGACGGTCACGGCCTGACCGGAACTATCGTTAGTCGAAAAAGAGCTAACATTTGTAATCCCGATGGAATCCTGAAAAGTTAGCGTGTTGGCTTTGACCGGACTAACGCCGCTAATTATGATGGCTATGATAGAAATAATGTAGCCGCGTGTAAGCAAAAGTGTAAACAAATCCATGAAATAAGCCTATTGATTATTAGAATGTATGTCCGTTAGTCTGGCTTGTAATGAGAACTTCGCTCTATATTCTTGTGGAACTTTAACATATGACCAATTTAGCTCGCAATCAATTAAAAATTAAGAATTGATTAAGTGAGCGGATTAGCTTGTTAGGCAATTTTTGCGTTGCTTCATTCAGGATAAGTTGTCCTGCGTTGTCACGGATTTGAAATCTCTAAGGGCATCTCTAAACAAATAATCATGTTGACATCAAGCCGTCGGTTTCGCGTTGATGGTGGTGTATGGATAGAATTGGAATAGTCGCCTGCATCCTAGAATCACTGGTTTACGCCATTGATTCCAGGACAAGATTGACTATTCTGAAACAGGTTGATGATGCTGGCTATGACCGGCTAAAGGCGCATTGCCATGTTCGGCAATTTGCGCATCCAGCCACTCATGCAAGGCTTGCACATATTCCGGATATTCCGAAGAAAAGTGAATTTGAGCACCGGTTTCCAGGGTTTTATATTCATATTTAATATCGTCCTGTGGAGCATGCCTTAACTTGGCTAAACCGGGCATATTGGCTCCGTGCATTTTTTCGGTATCGGTAAAATCGCCTTTTCTAAAATCGCTGGCCATTTTAAACAAATGCGATTGGATTAACTTGATTTGTTGAGTGTCGGAGGCCTGTTTGGCGGTCACATGCAGCACGCCGCCATGGGCAGTTTTGCTGAATGTTTGCAAGGTTTTTTCCTGGGCATAGGCAACGGTTTGCTGTGCGATTTGGCTCGCATTGCCGCCTGGTTGTGCAGCTACGCATTTAACTGCAGGGCAGCCGAGGAGTACAGCCGTAACCGCGAATAAAAAATTGTATGATGATTTCATGGTGATCCCTCAAAGTAGATTGCTAAAGGAAGACTGATGCGAGAGTTTCATACTTGAATAGATAACTGACTTTCCTTGTCTAATCAATTGTAACCCTTCTATTTTGCATAAACAATTCTAGATAACGATCTAATCTTTAAAATCGCAGAGAATTAAGAAGCTTAATCCAATATCAAAATCAATTGATCGCTTTGTTTCGTAAAGAGACTATACCGCCTAAATCGAATTATTGTACTGGTTCTAGCATTTAGATTCAGGTATAATTACATAATCTATATTTATTTTTATTGTTTTGCTTAAATTTGTATAGAAAAGATTATTCATTGACCGGTATCAATGCATCATTTTTGTACTTTTTTAAAGTAAGCCATTCAAGGATATAAAATTTTTGCGGGGTTGGAGTTTTAAGTTATGTCATAACATCCGACGAGGTGGGTATAGTGTTTTCTATCAACACTAATATTATTTCTTTAATAACACAGCGTTATCTAGCTTTATCGAATG
>CAVUMJ010000121.1:0-4366 GCA_963741375.1 uncultured Pseudomonadota bacterium | reverse complement strand
ATCCAATCCGCAATGCTCGGACCAGGTGTGGTTAATGTCAGTTTCCGGACTACGTTGTAAGGCGGCAAAATTGAATAAGCCGGTATCGGCCAACTGCGAAGGCGCCACATTTTGTAAACCGGCAAAAATACTTTCCAAACGCCCGGGGAACTGCTTATCCCAGCCGTTCAGCATGTTTTTCATTGCCACCCGTTGCAGATTTTCCTGAGAACCGCATAAATTGCAAGGAATGATAGGAAATTTTTTGAAGGCGGCAAAGCGGTTGATGTCTTTTTCCCGGCAATAAGCCAGGGGCCGGATGACAATATTCTGCTTATCGTCACTCAGTAATTTGGGGGGCATGGCTTTAATTTTGCCGGCATAAAACAGATTCAGAAAAAAAGTCTCCAAAATGTCTTCGCGGTGGTGTCCCAAAGCGATTTTGGTAATTTGATTTTGCTTGGCGTATGCATATAATGAGCCGCGTCTTAGTCTGGAGCACAGGCTGCAAGTGGTTTGGCCTTCCGGGATAATGCGTTTGACGATGCTGTAGGTATCGTGTTCGATAATGTGATATGGCACATTAAGCGAACTTAAATATTCCGGTAAAACATGTTCAGGAAAGCCCGGCTGTTTTTGGTCCAGATTGACAGCAATAATCTCAAAACGGACAGGGGCGGTTTTCTGTAAGTTAAGCAGAATGTCCAGCATGGTGTAAGAGTCCTTGCCGCCGGACAAACAAACCATGATTTTGTCGTTCTGTTCTATCATATTATAGTCGGCTATGGCTTCTCCAACGTGCCGCCGTAACCGCTTTTGCAGTTTGTTGAACTGCGTTCTGGATTTTTGGGTCAGTTCCGCGGATGAAAAATTAATGCCGCTGCCGGATGTTGCAATGGTCACGCTTAACCGTTATAACGCTGAAAAATCAAAGTGGCGTTGGTGCCGCCAAAGCCAAAGCTGTTAGACATGACCGTATTCAGGGTAACATTATCGCGGTATTCGCGGACAATAGGGATGTCGACAGCGTCGGGGTCCAGTTCGGTGATATTGGCGGAGGCGCTCAGGAAGTTCTCCTGCATCATCAGCAGGCTGTAAATAGCCTCATTCACGCCCGCTGCGCCCAGGGCGTGGCCGGTCAGAGATTTGGTGGAGCTGACTAATGGCACCTGGCCTGCGCCAAATACATTGCGTAGAGCCTCCAGTTCGCGGGTGTCGCCAACCGGCGTGCTGGTGCCGTGAGCGTTGATGTAATCAATCTTGTTGTGTACCGTAGCCATGGCCTGTTGCATGCAGCGTACCGCGCCTTCGCCGGAAGGTTGAACCATGTCATAGCCATCGGAAGTCGCTCCGTAACCAACCAGTTCGGCCAGAATCTTAGCACCACGAGCTTTGGCGTGTTCCAATTCCTCAATCACTAGTACACCGCCGCCGCCGGAAATCACAAAGCCGTCGCGGGTGGAGTCATAGGGTCTGGACGCAGTGGCCGGGGTGTCATTATATTTAGATGACAATGCGCCCATGGCGTCAAACAAAACCGACATGGTCCAATGTAATTCTTCTCCGCCGCCGGCAAACACAATATCTTGTTTGTTTAACTGGATCAGTTCCATGGCATGCCCTATGCAGTGGCCGCTAGTAGCGCAGGCGGAACTGATAGTGTAATTAACACCTTTTATTTTGAAAGGGGTGGCCAAACAGGCGGTATTGGTGCTGGACATGGCGCGGGGCACCATATAAGGCCCGACCTTTTTGACGCCTTTGCTGCGCAGCAAGTCAGCCGCTTCCACAATATTGGCAGTGGATGGCCCGCCGGAACCCATTACCAGACCGGTACGGAAATTAGAGATTTCTGGTTCTTCCAGGCCGGATTCGGTAATGGCTTGTTGCATGGCAATATAATTGTATGCAGCGCCATCCGCCATAAATCGTCTGATTTTCCGGTCGATGAAGTCATCCGGGTTTATATTGACAAGTCCGTGTACGTGGCTTCTAAAGCCCATTTCCTGATAAATATCGGCATGCACAATGCCGGAACGGCCAGTTCTTAAGGATGCTGCTACCTCATCCCGATTATTGCCGATGCTGGAAACAATACCTAATCCGGTTACAACCGCGCGTCTCATCTTGCTTGCCTTAGAAATCCTGGGTTGATGTAAACAGGCCTACGCGCAAATCGCTGGCCTCGTAAATTTGCTTGCCATCCACTTCCATAGTGGCGTCGGCGATGCCCATTACCAGTTTCCGTAAAATGACTCGTTTTAAATCAATCTTATAAGTGACTTTGTTAGCGTTTGGCAACACCTGGCCGGTAAACTTGACTTCTCCGCAGCCAAGGGCGCGGCCTTTACCGGGGCCGCCCATCCAGCACAGATAAAAACCGATCAGTTGCCACATGGCGTCCAGCCCTAAACAGCCGGGCATGACCGGGTCGCCCTGGAAATGGCAGGCAAAAAACCATAATTCGGGCTTTATATCCAGTTCAGCAATAATTTCACCCTTACCGTAGCGGCCACCCTCGTCAGAAATATGCAGTATTCTATCCATCATTAGCATGTTTGGAAGCGGGAGTTGGGCGTTAGTTGGGCCGTATAATTCACCACGAGCGGATTTTAATAACTCGTCACGTGTGAAACTATGCTGTTTCTCCATTAAATATATACCTGGTAAAGTGAGCTGAAAACCTTCCCATTATCCAATAGTCGAACAAAAAAATCAGCTCAATTTTTTAATTTGCTTAAAAATCGATTTGAGATTAGCAGGGCCTGTTAATAATCCGTTTTAATATCCCGAATTAAATTCTCCGGATTCAGGCCGGTTTTGTGCAAGCGTTGCTGATAGATCATGGCGTAAAACAACACTGAGGAAACATAGCCACGGGTTTCCTTGTAAGGGATGGATTCAATCCAGATGTCGCCGGGCAGCGGAGTATTATCCGGCAACCAGCGTTTGACTTTTCCAGCGCCGGCGTTATAGGCGGCGGCTGCCAGCAGATACTCGCCGTTAAATTGTTGCAGCAGCTTTTTATAATAATAACTGCCGTATTTAATATTCAAGGCCGGATTAAATAAACTGGCTTCATTATTCCATTTGTCTTTTAATTCTTGGGCAATTTGTTGGGCGGTTTTAGGCATTAATTGCATTAAGCCCTTGGCGCCGGCCGGAGATTCCGCTACCTCGTCAAAAGCGCTTTCCTGGCGTATCAGGCCGTAAATAATAGACGGATCAAGTTGTTGTTCATTAGCTGTAGCCTTGATCTGGTTAAGGTACAGCAAGGGAAAACGCAATTCCATATCATCCCATTCGTTAGCCTTGGCTATAGTGAAAATGGCAACGGCCGGCATTTGCCATTGCTGGGCAAGCTTGGCGGCAACTTGTAAGCCCCGCGCATCCAAACCGGTGATGGCATGCCACCATTGTTTTTTGGCTTCCGCTTTCCTGTCCAGGGCAAGTAACTCAGCAGTCACTTGAAATTCGGTTTGATCCTGCAATTGCAGAATTTCAGAATCGGTAACCAGCACAGGCCGCTCATGCAAACCGATGTTTTGCTGCATTTTGGCGGCGGCAAGATAGCCGTAAAAGCTTCGATTTTTGACAATTCCCTGAAAAAGCATTTTAGCGGATTCGGTTTCGCCATTGGCAAATTGAGCCCTGGCTCGCCAGTAACGCCATTTATCCATATTTTTTTCGTCGTCCGTTAGGGCCTCTATGGCAGTGAGGACTTCAGTCCAATTTTGCTGAACCAGAGCTGAGCGTATCCTCCATTCCCGGGTGGTGTTGTCCTGATTGCCAAGTTGGGCGAGTCTGTCATAGGCGCGGCTGTCTTGCCGGTAAGCCAGGGTTAAGGCTAGCCGTTTTTCGGTATCGGCAACGATTTCATCCGGTATGTTGTAGTTTTGTTTTTCAGTATCCCAAGTCAACACTGCGGCAGCAGAATTATTATCCATCCAACGAATAATGGCATGGGCAAACAACAGACCGGCTTTGGAATAATGCTGTTTCCATTCGGCTGAGTCTTTCACCAAAGCAGGTTGCTGATGCAGGTCCAGCCATAAATCAGCGTCTTTGTGCAAATTGTTAGGCAGTAGAGCCTGCATTTGGGTGGCCAAGCGTATATTGTCTTGTAACACAGCGGCTTGAAAACGTTGCCAGATTGTGTCAGCTCCAAATTCCTGCGATGCGCTAAAAATGCTGAATAAGCCATCGCAAGCGGCAGGTTGGGTTTTACCGCTTATCCAGTATTGTTTGGCTTTATCCATACCCGCTTGGCGGTTGCCGGTCTGAAACTGCGCCAGGGCATGATAACAAAGTAACTCCTGATCATCGCTATGACGGTATTGACTAAGAAATTTCGGCCATTGCTGATTCTGCGCCAGCTGCAACAACC
>CAVUMJ010000120.1:0-13458 GCA_963741375.1 uncultured Pseudomonadota bacterium | reverse complement strand
CGGCGCCCGTTCGGAAATTGTGGAAGGTGTCATCGTGGAAGACAACTGCGTAGTCTCCATGGGCGTATACATAGGCCAAAGCACTAAAATCTTCAACCGCATGACCGGAGAAACCACTTATGGCCGCATCCCGGCCGGTTCAGTTGTGGTGTCCGGTAATTTGCCGGCCAAAGACGGCAGCCATAGTTTGTATTGCGCGGTGATTATTAAACAGGTGGATGAAAAAACCCGTAGTAAAACCGGGATTAATGAATTGTTGCGGGATTAATGGCGGATAGTTTGGCAAGCCAAGGCGGATTTTATGCCTTGGCATTGTGTTACCGCTTAAATTTTAATTTGTCGTAAATCGTTATCTGGCACATTTCAAGAAACAGTTTTTTAAGCTAAATGAGATAAAGTTTAGATGCCCGTCTTAACTAGATCGTTTTGAAATCCTCAATATTATAAGCACTGAAGAACAAGAAAAAGCCTATAGGCGCCGAACAGCGAGAGGCGCATCTATTGCGATAAGTAATCAGGAAACTATTTAACCCGCAATTATAGTTTGGCATGTAGCTATAAAATTTTGGTAGTGGTTCAATTTGAATTAAATGTCAGTTATCACGATTGACATTGATGGTTGGTATCCGCCAGTTTTGGAAACCGCGAATGTTTGTCCGGGGACGCTGCAAGTACGTCCTTGTAAGCTTTGCGCCGGAATCCCTTCCGGCAAAACCCCGGCCAAACATTCCCGATTCCCAAAACTTCTTTTATCTCTATCAAAAAAAAATTTCACATTATCCAAACTGAACCACTACCTAAATTCCGATTATTTGACAATAATTAGCGCTGTGCTTGAAGCAGGTTCTGATATAGTATCCATAGGTACTACCTGTTGATAAGAGGACTTTGCTATGGCAACTTCAATCAAACTTGATGATGAATTAAAAAATCGGATTCAAAATCTTGCTAAGCAGAGAACCCGTTCGTCTCATTGGATTATGCGTGAAGCGATCAAAGAATATATCCATCGTGAAGAGGCCAGGGAAAGTTTTAAGCAGGAAGCTTTGGCTTCCTGGAAAGCATATCAGGAAACAGGTCAACATCTTTCCGGCCAAGAAGTTAAAAATTGGCTAACAACATGGAATGCTGATCAGGAAAAGGAAATACCCGAGTGCCACGAATAATTATTACGGAAGGCGTTGCAGAAGGATTAGAACGTTGTCGCAAATTTTTGACCAAACGAAATCCGCAAGCGGCTCACCGTGCTGGTCAAGCAATCGCGCATATTTGAATTTTTAGAATCAGATCCGGAGCTTGGACGTTCATTTGGCGATGTTCCTGAATTACGCGAGCTGGTTATTGAATTCGGTGAAGCCCGCTATGTGGCATTGTATCGTTTGATGTGGACATTGATACAGTTTTTGTTCTGGCTTTTCGGCATCAAAAAGAAGCGGGATATTAGGAAGGTTAACTTACGAATTATAGATTTCTTGATGGCTGACAGGACGGGAGTTCACGGTTTGCTTTTCGAGTCGTTACCGCCCTTTCAAATTTCGTGACCTTAGAACACTAAATATAGTAAGCATTTTACCTTTGCCTTGAAATGGAAAAAGGAGTAATCATGTCGGTAAACACAACACAACGTTCGCCTATCGTATTCATTAGCTATGCTCATGAAAGCGAAGCCTTTCGTATGTCCGTTAAGAATCTGTCCGACTGGTTGGCTACCGTCGGTTGTGTGATGATTACTGATCATAGATACGGCTACCGTCCACCGGAAGAGGGATGGCAAGCCTGGATGCATGGCAGTATCGAGCGGGCCGACATTGTACTGGTGGTTTGTTCACCCAGATTGAAAGCTCGTTATGAGAAAACCGAAGCGTCCGGCATTGGGTTCGGTGGAACCTTTGAAGGCGCCATCGTTACTCAGCGCATATACGATGATGCGATGCGCAATACCAAGTTTTATCCGATTTTGCCGGATGGATGTAGCTTGGAAGAAGTACCCACGACACTCAAGCCCTGGTGGAATAGGCATTATTTTCCTGGCGGCAATGAGGGCATACGTCGAATGATTTTTGATGAGCCTGTTTCCGAAGAGGATGCCAGCTCCAGTAATAACCATCAATCATCGGGGTCTTCCCAGTTTTTCGATCACCACCATCAAGTCTATGCGCAGAAATTGCTTGATGCTTCTCCACTTTTCTATCAAGCATTAAAGCAGGACTTTACTCAAGAATATCCTGATATTCCTGCTCCGCAATCGACCTATGAGTTAGTGAATTATTTTGCTAAGTGCCCCACAGAGCAGGTACAAGACTTGTTTTATATGGTAAGACGCGCACTAAGAGAATTATCGATGACTGAGATTGAGCCTGTTCTTCGCAAGCATGTTACTGAAGCATCGGCAGCCATGTATTGTTTGGCAGCAATTAGATTAGTGATTCGTGAGGCTAATAAAGCTGGTAATAATATAGTTTTGGTCCCGAGTAGCGAAAATGTCATTTGCGCCATTATCGCTACGGCTTTGTTTGGTGGAAAATTACGTCTTTTGCCTGCTGAAGTATCTGGTTTGCCATATCCTGAATATGTATTTGAAGTTAAAGTCCCGGCTGCTGGCGACCAAATTATGGAAAGTTTTGAGCGTGCAGTCTATGTTGCGCTATTTCAAAATAGTCGTGCTGTTAATTTAACAAGTTTAGATTCTAAACCTTTGAATGAACAGGAAATCAAAGCTCTCTCAGCACGTCTTCGTTCCATCAAAAATGTTGAAAGAGACTGTTTGGCATTAGTGATTCGAGGGCTAGCCGACCACAGAGTTAGCCAACCATTTGCTGATCAATATAAAGTACCCGTAATGTTTAATTCCAACGCTGCGGCTTCAGAAATTTTGGCTATGGACGCGGGAGACTTATTGGAGGAAATTCGTGAGTTTTGGCATGAGCTTTCTGCTTTGAAACCACATATACAAACAATTTCGTCAAGCGAAGGAGATTCAAATATGCCCAAATCTGAAACCAAAATTGAAGTTCATGGCGGCAATGTTGCCGTAAGCATTGGGGATTCTTCCGCATTGGGGCCTTTATTCTAACCATTAAAGTTAAGTATTATGAATCATTCCAATCCTTTTTTAGACCTTAAGGCCAAAACTCAAATTGATCTCCCCGAGGGAGATCGTTTTCCTGCTGCCGGTCACTGGTGGAGTCGAGCCGGAAATTGACGCTTTGATTCTTGCATATGCTGCACGGCGGCCATTGCTGGTGCGAGGAGAAGCTGGCAGCGGCAAGAGTCAGCTCGCTCGAGCTGCGGCAAAAGTGATAGGCAATGGATTACCATTGGTGGAAGTTATTCACCCACGTTTCGAGGCCATGGATTTGTTATACCGGCTGGATGTTGTAGAGCGTCTCGCCGATGCCCAGATCAATGAGCTAGATCGCAGCAACAATAAATATGTTAAACCCGGACAGTTATGGGTTGCAATACATTTAATGAAACATGAAAAGAAGCTGCCTGTGCTGTTGATTGATGAAATCGACAAGGCCGACGCTGATGTGCCTAATGCCTTGTTGGATGTGTTGGGTAATCGCAGTTTTAATGTTCCGCCACTGGATAATTTAACCGTGCGAGCCGAAGGCGGACGGCTGCCGCTTATTATCATTACCACTAATGAAGAGCGCGAGATGCCTGCGGCATTCATACGCCGTTGCGTAGTGCTTAACCTAAATCCGCCTATGCGGAATGCGGGGGATGAGGCGTTTATTGATTGGTTGAAACAACGCGGCCTTGTACATCGCCATCTTGAGATTGATGCAGAGGCTCAGGAACTTGCAGCACGGCAAGTCCTGGATGACCGCAAAGTGGCTGAAGACATGGGCTATCCTAAAGTCGGGCTGGCTGAATACATTGATTTGCTTACCGCAGTAAGCGAACTTACTCGAGACATCGCCGTAGAGCGTCGTGCTGAAAAGCAGGTTAAATGGTTAAATCAGCTAAGCGCTTATGCCTTGGTGAAAAACGCCGACCAGCCACAGAATAGAGAACCGGTTGCGCCGATTGCCACAGCTAAAGAGACGTCTAATTTGTGAGGCCGTTTCAATTAACGACGCTAAAAGGCGCTACCGGTCGAGCTGATTTGTTACGAGTCTTGGCTGTAACGCCAAGAAATGTATTGATTCTGGATAACGATGGCGAGGATTGGTTTGGTTATGTCAAAAGTTCGGATCAGGTTGAAGTGGTCGGCGAGGGCAAGTCTTTTATTAGCTCAAAACCAGTTGAAAGCAGAGATAACGTCACTAATAATAAACTCCCGCTACGCATGCCGTTTGTTCATCTTATTACTGAACGCTTGCCGCGCCAAATCGAACAACCAGTTGTTGCCGAGCCATTAGCAGAACCCATAGACGAGGATAGCGCGAAGCCACCTTTACCTTATTGCTTGGTTAGCTACGAAGACCTGATGCCTTATCCCCGCTTGATACCCGCTTTACGTCGTCAATTGAGCACTAATCGCTTGGGGAAGCTGGATTTGAACCGGTTAGTCCAAAATATGGCCGAGCAGGAAATGCCGCGTTATCTGCCTCGCCGAAGGCTGCAAAACTGGCATCCGGAATTAGTGGTGATTCTGGATTTTTGCTGGCGGCTCTGGCCATACCGGGAAGATATGCATCGTTTAGCTACTCGGTTGCTGCAATATTGCGGACGCTCCGGTGTTTCTTTACGCATTATTAATCATGGACCTTTGGGAACGTGGAGCGATTGGTTGGCGCATCAAAATCCTTACTTCGTTGAGCAGCCTTTGGATAGACATTGGCAAATGCCCGTTGCCGGTACGCCAGTGCTGATCGTCAGTGATCTTGGGTTATTGGAGGGCGGGCAATCCGCACAGAGTCGGGTATGGCAAGCCTTTATTAGCACGCTGATCAAGGCGCAAGCCAAGCCGGTGGCGCTACTGCCATTAGGGGCCGAGCAACTGGATGGCGCAATTTCCCAGCTCTTGACCATGCTGCGTTGGAGCCCGGACGCCAGAGCACGGCCAGAAAGTGCGCATGGTAGTGGCAAACCCATGCCGGCTGGACTGGATGATTTACTAGCCATGGCGGCTGTGGCCCGCCGTGTCGATCCGCCCCTGTTGCGGGCAATGCGCAAGATTAATCCGCGCGCATCTTTGAATGCCGGCCTGGAAGGGGCTTTATGGCGGCATAATGATGTGGAAGCCGGAGCTGTTGCAAGTCTTAAGCCTGCAACATTGGCAAAGCATTTAGGTCATTTTATGGCGTCCTTGCAGGATTATCACCTTACGCTGGAGGCTATTCGCCATACTCATCACGCTCATCTTCGCGCAGTGCTCAATCACGAAGAAACTTTGCTCTGGCAAGCCCACGCTGCCGTAGAAAACGCCAACTTACCGATGCAAACCCGCCAGCGTATAGCGAACGCCGAAAACTTTATGAGAAAATTAGAGGCAACCTTAAAACAACCGGATAGTTTGAGGTCAGCGGGCATTTGGTGGAATGTAGCTCAGGACATCGTGCAGCGTGCCGATTCGGTCATGGGCGAAAAATACGGAAAACTTCTGAATCCCTTAGTTGCCGCTTTGAGCCGTGTAACCGGCAACTTGAATCAGCTGCCGAATTGGACCGATCCTATGACATTGTCCGGCCTGATAGATGATGGCAACACTCCTTTAAACAGTTGGTTGGTTCGTGATGCAGCCCGTGGTTGTATTTCATTGCAATCCAGACCTCCTGAGGCCGGACAAACTCTTTTGAGTGAACCGCTTTTGCTTGATGCGGGTGGTTTCCGGATTGAAAAAGATGGTCAAAGCCATTGGTATCCGGCGTCTGTAAATTTTAAGGTTTTGTGTTCTCTGGCTGAAAATACTGTCATCAAGCTAATTACCAGCCGGGAGTCGATCACCATTGCCGCAGTAAAGAGGCCGCACGGCGCGCTGTCTTGGGGCTGCAATGCTAAAGGAGTCTGGGTACAATCACCCAGCTTATGTGGCCTTGATCATCGTTGGGATGCTGATGAATTAACGCATACAAATACTGCTGAGGGAGTGTTGATCGAAACCGCATTCACCAAATTGAACGGACATCTGGGTATGCATGAAGCTAAGCTTCCGTGTTTTGAAGAGATTTGGAATGAAGCGAAATCAGTCTTTGCTAGTGTATGTTTTAGTCTTGATCACCATGGAGTTTTAGCGACTCTTCAAATCAGTTCGCCATTACTTGTTGTCATGCAAGGTTTACGCTGGATAGAACCCGGCAGTTTTTGGATGGGTTCGCCGGAGGATGAATCCGAAAGGGCAAATGAAGAAGGCCCACAGCATACAGTCACGCTAAGCCAGGGATTCTGGCTGGCGGATACGGCTTGCACGCAAGGCTTGTGGGAGGCGGTAATGGGGAGTAATCCCAGCAAATTTAAAGGTGATGATCAACTACCGGTAGAGTCGGTTAGTTGGTTTGACGTGCAGGAATTTTTGGGTAATCTGGAAGCTTTGTTTCCCGGCTGCCGAGCCGGTTTGCCGACGGAGGCGGAATGGGAATACGCTTGCCGTGCCGGAACGCAAACACCGTTCAGCTTTGGTGAAGGGATTAGCCCGGATGAGGTGAATTATGATGGCGGATTTCCTTATGCGGGTGGAGAAAAGGGTTTATATCGAGAGCGGACAGTGCCAGTGAAAAACTTGCCGTCGAATGGCTGGGGACTTTACCAGATGCACGGAAATGTATGGGAATGGTGCGAGGATGAGCTTCGGAGCTACGACGGTGAGCCGCAGCGAGACCCGGTAGGTCAGGGAGGGAAGAGCGAGGAAGCTCCTCGCGCTGTTCGCGGCGGTTCCTGGAGCATCATCGCCAGGGGGGCGCGTTCTGCTTACCGCTTAGCTCTCCGGCCGGGCGATGCCGACCTCTTCCTGGGTTTTCGTCTTTGCCTGAGGTCCATCGAGCCAAGCGTAGAAAAAGACCGTCCCGGAGGGACGGAGGGTTAGGCGACCGGAGGGAGCCCGGTTTTTCGAGTTAGTTTTCAGATAAGCAGGGCCTATCTAATTTGCGAGTGTGAACCAGTTTTTTTCGTCAAACCGGTAAAAACAAAGGTTGATTATGACCATGTATTTTTTTGCTATTCCTGCACTTGATTCACGATCCGCTCAAGACGATTTTAATAAGTTTTGTAGCGACTATCGTGTCAAGGTGCACAGACCTTAGGTTTTCGGCAAAGGCATATGAGAGTGATAAACAGTGACAGTTTCCACCGGGATGATTATACTATTTACTAAGGATGCGGGTCGTGATAAAGACGGTTTCCTCGCGCTGTTCGCGGCGGTTCCTGGAACAACAACGCCAGGAGGGCGCGTTCTGCTTACCGCAACGCTAACCAGCCGGGCAATGCCAACAACAACCTGGGTTTTCGTCTTTGCCTGAGCTCGATGGCTCACGCTTTGTGGATGCAATGCGTGGCATGGACCAGACCCTGCGTCCTGAACTTCGTAGCGCTTATTACGAAGTCAAACCGCAAGACACCCGGAGTGCTGGTAGACACTGTTGCAGATGCGTTGTGTTGAACGCTCTCCGGGCTGTCGCCTTATCTGTTTTTCCATTCTTTATTGTGTTTTGATGAACGACTTACGCCGTTACCCGGTTTTATTTCCGCCGCCATTTGCCAATGCTTGGGGTGATGATAATTTTGGTCTTTTCGCTGATATCACCATATCAACATTATCGGCAGTAGTGATTCAGCGTTTACGCTGGATAGAACCCGGCAGTTTTTGGATGGGTTCGCCGGAGGATGAATCCGAAAGGGCAAATGAAGAAGGCCCACAGCATACAGTCACGCTAAGCCAAGGATTCTGGCTGGCGGATACGGCTTGCACGCAAGGCTTGTGGGAGGCGGTAATGGGGAGTAATCCCAGCAAATTTAAAGGTGATGATCAACTACCGGTAGAGTCGGTTAGTTGGTTTGACGTGCAGGAATTTTTGGGTAAGCTGGAAGCTTTGTTACCCGGCTGCCGAGCCGGTTTGCCGACGGAGGCGGAATGGGAATACGCTTGCCGCGCCGGAACGCAAACACCGTTCAGCTTTGGTGAAGGGATTAGCCCGGATGAGGTGAATTATCACGGCGAATTTCCCTATGCTGGTGGAGAAAAGGGTTTATATCGAAGGAAAACAGTGCCAGTGAAAAGCTTGCCGTCGAATGGCTGGGGACTTTATCAGATGCATGGCAATGTATGGGAATGGTGCGAGGATGAGCTTCGGAGCTACGACGGTGAGCCGCAGCGAGACCCGGTAGGTCAGGGAGGGAAGAGCGAGGAAGCTCCTCGCGCTGTTCGCGGCGGTTCCTGGGGCAACGGCGCCTGGTGGGCGCGTTCTGCTTACCGCCTCGCTTCCCAGCCGGGCTATGCCGACCTCCTCCTGGGTTTTCGTCTTTGCCTGAGGTCCATCGAGCCAAGCGTAGAAAAAGACCGTCCCGGAGGGACGGAGGGTTAGGCGACCGGAGGGAGCCCGGTTTTTTTTCATGCACAGTGCTGAATACAAACAGCAATTGAATACACAGCTAGCCCATAGATTGGTTTCACTATCGAAATTTTTTTACAATCTCCGTTTCTAGGCATATCCACCGCTTCCAACCCGCAAATATATACGATTCATCAGACGGACATTACGGTTAACAACAGGCAAGACGGGTAAATCAGTCATTTGATTTACCCGTTTTGAATCACTTGCTAAACGTTAAGCCATCAATGGCTTTATTGACCTTAATCACATCACCGGGCAAAAACCGTCCGGAAAGAATTTCATTAGCCAGTGGGTTTTCCAACTGCCGCTGAATCGCCCGTTTTAACGGTCTCGCCCCATAAACCGGATCGAATCCGGCTTCGCCCAGTAAATCCAGCGCTTCTTCGCTGACTTCAAAACCAATGTCTCTGTCTTTCAGGCGATTGCGCAGCAGTTGAATCTGAATTTTACAAATGGCGCGGATTTGGTCCTGCGCCAATGGATGAAACACCACGGCTTCGTCTATGCGGTTGATAAACTCCGGTCTAAAATGCTGGCCGACGATTTCCATTACCGATTCTTTCATGGTGACATAGTTTTCTTCGCCGGCCAGTTCCTGGATCAGACTTGAGCCAAGGTTGGAGGTCATGACGATGACCGCATTTCTGAAGTCTACAGTTCTGCCCTGGCCATCGGTTAGCCTGCCGTCATCCAGCACTTGTAGCAAAATATTGAAAACATCGGCATGGGCTTTTTCGATTTCATCCAGCAGGATGACCGAATAAGGTTTACGGCGTACGGCTTCTGTCAGGTAACCGCCTTCTTCATAGCCGACATAGCCGGGAGGCGCGCCTATTAAACGCGCTACGGAATGCTTTTCCATGAATTCGGACATGTCGATACGGATCATGGCTTCTTCAGTGTCGAACATGAATTCCGCCAAGGCTTTGCATAACTCGGTTTTACCGACGCCGGTGGGACCCAGAAACAGGAAGGAACCATTGGGACGGTTGGGGTCCGATAAACCCGCCCGTGAACGGCGAATAGCGTTGCTGACCGCTTTTAAAGCTTCCTGTTGGCCTATTACGCGTTTGCTCAGCTCTTCTTCCATGCGCAATAGTTTTTCCCGCTCTCCCTCCATCATTTTTGATACCGGGATACCGGTCCATTTTGAGACGATTTCGGCGATTTCCTCTTCCGTGACTTTGCTGCGCAGCAAGGTAGTTTCCTGCATTTCCGCCTGGGAAGCCAGATCCAGCTCCTTTTCCAGTTTAGGGATTTCACCATACTGCAATTCCGACATGCGGGTATAATCCTGGCTACGGCGGGCAGCTTCCAGTTCTAGTCTGGCATGTTCCAGGGTTTCCTTGATGCTGGCGGTGCCTTGCAGGGCCGCTTTTTCGGCTTTCCAGATTTCTTCCAGATCGGAATATTCTTTTTCCAGATCGGCAATTTCTATCTGCAAGGTTTCCAGGCGCTTCTTCGATGCTGAATCGTTTTCATTTTTCATGGCTTCGCGTTCAATTTTTAATTGAATCAAGCGTCTATCCAGTTTGTCCATGGCTTCCGGTTTGGAATCCATTTCCATGCGAATCCGGCTGGCGGCTTCATCTATCAGATCTATGGCTTTATCAGGCAGCTGGCGATCGGCAATATAGCGATGCGATAAGGTAGCGGCGGCAACAATGGCCGGATCGGTGATGTCAACGCTATGATGGATTTCGTAACGCTCTTTTAAGCCGCGTAATATCGCCACAGTGTCTTCCACACTAGGTTGATCCACTAATATTTTCTGAAAACGCCGCTCTAACGCGGCATCCTTTTCGATGTATTTACGGTATTCGTCCAGAGTCGTGGCGCCAACGCAATGTAATTCACCCCTGGCCAGAGCCGGTTTCAGCATATTGCCGGCATCCATCGCGCCTTCGGCTTTGCCTGCGCCAACCATGGTGTGCAGCTCGTCAATAAACAGGATGACCTGGCCTTCCATTTTGGAGATATCATTTAGCACCGCTTTCAGGCGTTCTTCAAATTCACCGCGGAATTTGGCTCCGGCAATCAGCGCCGCCATATCCAGCGATAGTAATTTTTTACCTTTGATGCCTTCCGGTACTTCGCCGTTAATAATCCGCAATGCCAGTCCTTCAACAATAGCGGTTTTTCCGACTCCGGGTTCGCCTATCAATACCGGATTATTTTTGGTGCGGCGTTGCAAGACCTGAATAGTGCGGCGAATTTCATCGTCACGGCCAATTACCGGATCAAGTTTGCCTTGTTCCGCCCGCTCAGTCAGATCAATCGTAAATTTTTTCAGGGCTTGACGCTGATCTTCCGCATTGGCATCGTTAACTGCCTGGCCGCCGCGCATGTTATCAATGGCTTTTTCAACGGCTTGCTGGGTCAGTCCGGCTTTTTTCAAAATACCTTGCAGGGTGGATTTACTTTCCAAAGCAGCCAATAAAAACAGTTCGCTGGAAATAAAGGCGTCCTGGCGTTTTTGAGCTAATTTGTCTGTCAAATTCAACATGCGGGATAGTTCGTTGGAAATCTGCACATCGCCGCCGGAGCCGGATACTGTTGGCAGCCGATCAATTTCCTGCGTGAGTTGGCTGCGCAGACTATTGACCTGAATACCGGTTTGCATGAGCAATGGCTGTACCGTGCCGCCTTCCTGGTCAATCAAGGCCATCATGACATGCAAAGGATCAATGAATTGATGATCTTTGCCCAAAGCCAAGCTTTGAGCGTCGCCTAAAGCCAATTGAAATTTGCTGGTTAATTTATCCATTCGCATTTTTGCTTACCTATGTGAATTGTTTCTTGCCGCTGAGATGGGGAGTTATCAACAGATTTTCAAGCCGGACGGACTCAAAATCTTATTTTTACAATCAAAAAAATTAAATAAACTTAGGTAAAAAAGATCAATACAGGGTGATAGCCATAAATTTAATTTCACAGTACAATTGACATTACATGGAGATTGTTATTCGAGTTATCAGCGACTCGATAGTACTCATCAATGGTAATTATCAGTTTGACTTAGTAGGAGTTTTAAAATGGCGACAGGTACAGTGAAGTGGTTTAATAATACTAAAGGATTTGGCTTTATCCAGCCAGCCGAAGGATCAGAGGATGTGTTTGTTCACCACTCGGTGATATTGGGACAAGGTTTTAAAACCTTGTCCCCCGGCCAATCCGTTCAGTTTGATATCGAATCCGGCCCCAAGGGTTTGACAGCGGCAAATGTTCAAGCCGGTTAAGTGTTAAAAACTCTATCCCGAAAGGCTCTTTTCAGAGCCTTTTTTTATAAAATAATAAGGTAGCCAGCAAATAAAATAGGTTTATAATCAAACTGTCTCAACTCGTTAAATCATCCAGCTTATGAACAGTGACGCATTCAGTTTGAGAAATCTAAACACCCCGCTAAAAGTTCTATTTACGGGGTATCTGTCAACCGTGGCTGTCGGCTATTTTGTTGCCTTAATTCAAATCCTGTTTACGCATGGCATGGCTGACGGCAAATTCGGGCTATCTGTTGAGGATATTGTCTATAGCTATTATGGAAACCGTTCCGGAACTATGTTGGAGACCAAGCTTAATGGTTCCATGAAAGAAAATGCCTCGGACAAAGAGAGATTCGCCATTATCCAATGGGTGCGGGATGGTGCGGACAAGGATGATTATGTTGATTCAGGGGTGGAAAAAATTATTCAGGAACGTTGTGTCATGTGCCATAACAAAGGTGCATCTGTTCCTGATTTTAATGATTTCAATGTATTGAAAGAATTAGCCAGAGAGGATGAAGGCGCAACTTTCGGCTCGCTAACCAGAGTTTCCCATATCCATTTATTTGGGATAGGCTTCATTTTTATGTTCGTGGGATTGATCTTCAGTTTTTCCGAAACCAGTACGGTTAAATATAAATGTATCGCTATTGGTATGCCCTATGTGTTTTTATTAGCCGATATTCTGTCCTGGTGGTTAACTAAATTGAACCCGATGTTTGCCTGGTTGGTCGTATTGGCGGGTACGGGTATGGCATTGTCATTTTTCTTCATGTGGGTCGTCTCCATTCTGGAAATGTGGTTTTACGGCTTTGTGTTTTTGAATGCCGATGGTCAGCGCCGCCAGCAATGGAGTCTTTTTCTGGAAGAAAAATTCCGGGAAGTAGGTGGTGACGTAGCTGTGCAACGTGTTGCCTTGTATTCTAAAGAATTTGGACTTTATGTTTGGGATCAGTTTAAGAACTATGGTGTACCTTTTCTTAAATCGGTTTTGCAGAAATTGTTTTCAAAAAAGAATTAATGTTTTGTGAGCTATTAGGCAAAAAACAGGTTATAAAATAAAGTCTTAGCTTTGCATGCCGATAATATTAGCAGTATGATATGCATGAGATTAAAAATGGAGGTGTGCTATGCAAGTTAGTTCATTAACCACTAGTGCGACCAATACTATTACCAACGCGCAACAAAAAGCTGACACGGCAGCGCAGACTATCGCTAATTTATCTGTACAGCCAAATGAAGTAGGCGGTTCTACAGATATCAGTTCCAGTGATTTGTTTAAGCCGATAGTGAGTCTGAAAGAAGCCGAACAGGAAACTTATGCGGGAGTGAAGCTGCTGAAAACGCAAAAAAATATGTTGGGTTCCATTATTAACATCAAGGCTTAAACATTAACGCTGACAGTTAGGCCAAGCGCTTTGATGTCCTCCGCAAATGCTTGCATTTCTTTAATGCAGGGGTTGCTCAGCTGTTCTGCTTCGGGTTGCAACGATTGCCGGGCTATGCTGTAAAGCATGATGCTTTGCAGCACGATGTGTTTATCCTGCAATGTTTTTAAAAGTGTCAGGTATGCCTGTTTTTCATTTTGCGTCCATAGCTGATTCTGAAAATGCAGCATGCAAGTTTGTAATCTGGTTGGGATTAATGAACTGGCTATCTGTAAATGATCAATGAGCTTTTTTTGGTTTTGGCAATTG
>CAVUMJ010000119.1:0-3157 GCA_963741375.1 uncultured Pseudomonadota bacterium | reverse complement strand
CTCTGAGTAGTTACCGGTTCGACAGCTTTTGTCTTGTTGTTATAAATCCTGTCGTCAATAAAAACTGCAGTTCTCAGAAATTGTTCTGCGGCATGTATTGAAAAGTCTTTGACCGTTTGTAGTTGCTGCATATTTATTCATCACTCCATTTTATTTGAAATGTCACTCCCGTTGGTGTATCCGAAGCCAGAATATTGATATCCATACCTTCCTTACGTAATGCTTTCCGGGAAATAAACAACCCTAAGCCTCGGCCACCCGGTTTACGTGAAAAACCTTGTTCAAAAACAGATTCATAATCACGATAATGAACGCTTGGACCGGTATTACTGATAAATAATGACTTGCCGTCACTATCTAACTTAATTTGTTTATCTCCTTGGGTATCTTTTAACCAAAAAATAGCGTTGTCGATAATATTGACGAATACCGGATAAAGTGTAGATGGAAAACCGTGAGCTCGCATCTCAGTAAAATTATCGGAAGCACTTAATTTAACATCATGGCGTTTTAAGCGAACGTCAAACAAGGTTTTTACATAATGGAGAATATCACTGCCTTTAATTTCAATCGGTTTTCTATATAAGCGGCGTTGCAATGGTGTAAATAGATTTAGGTGCCCGTCCAGATGGTCGAAATTATTGCGGATTTCCTGATAGAGCGGCGCCAAGTTACTATTCAAATCCGCCCAAGGCCGCAGTTCTCGCAAAGATTGGCGGACACCTTTGATAGCCGCTTCAAATTCATGATTAATAACGGCTACTGCTAAGCCTAATTGAACCAAGTCGGCATCCGTATCGACTTGTTCACGCAAGGATTCCAGTTCTTCATCCATAGCCTCCATTATATCGACCTGAGTAATGTCAGGGTCTGCTGTCATGTTTTCCGCGACAGATGTCAGTACATCTCGTATTCTGCTGAGCGACTCAGTGTTTTTCTTACTGACATTTTCAATGCGTATCTCAAAATCCTTACGAATCTGCTCAGTCTGTTCCGGTGTCAGATCTGTAAAATCTTTACTGGCAAATTCCGCCTCGACTTTGGCGATGGTATTTTGCAGTTCATAAATCGCATCTCTCGCTACTTTTGTGGCGGCTTTGCGGGTTTCTTCGGCGGAATTGTTTAATTTACCCGCTTCGTTTCTAACCGATTTTTTTTCGTTTTCGGCTAGTTCCTTGATTAGAGATTCTAAACGTTTACGTTGATCAATATAGATTCTGGCCTGAGTTGCAATATTGCCTAGTTGCTTTGTGATTTCTTCGGCATAAGGCCGAAATATTTCATTTTCCAAGCGTTGCGTCTCTGTGGCATAGGCTTCCCAATCTCGCTGTAATTGTCGAGAGAGTCCAACTCCACGAGGTTTGATTATTTTGTAGCTGTCTTGTAATTCAGACAACCTTCTGTTCGCTTCCTTTTCCGCATCCAATAGGGCAATAGCCGCTTCATCAGGGTCGGCTATTTTTGCGGCGCTATCCATCCTATGTCGAATGTGATTTCTGATACTTTCAATTTCCATCGACGGAAATTTTTGTTGGGTTCGCTGAAAAAAACTATCAAGTGACGCACTCAGATTTTTGCGTTTGGTTGAAACTTGCTTTTCGCGTTTTCTACGGGCAAGCTCCAGCTTTTCTAATTCCTTTTTGCGAATTTCAAAATACTCTCCTCGTTCCGCGCCATCTCGGAAAAAATCCGCCGCAAGTTGAAGAAAGATATTTTCAAGAATGCTTTTTAGTTGCTTATAAGCCTTGTCTTGTTGAAAGCCTTCCCGACCAGCTTTTTCTTTTAAAGCACTATTATGAGCTCGGCTAAGCTTAACAGCGCCAAATAATCGCCGATAGGAGAAAAAATAATAACTAGCTTTCCTAGTCCGTCTTTGTTCAATATCCAGCCAATCAACATCAGAATTTCCATAAGGCAAAATGCGTATCCTATCCCTGAAGACATAGAGACCTCCAATCTGTTCAGTCTTGATATAAATTTCTTTCCAGTCATCTGGTATCATTCTACTTACGCGTTGCTCACCTTGTATGTAGCCGAATTCTATTTCGAAAGGACCGCATTTTGTGTGATTTCCCCCACCTTCTTTCCAAGGTATAATATAGTCATCGTTGATTTCCTCATAAACCCTAATCAACCCGCGAAATTGTCCAAACTCATCAATTTTTCCAACTAGATGATGATCAGCTTTATTTAATTCATCCTTAGTAAAAAACTCACGATCTGAAATCAAATCTTCATTGTTGGCGTCGGATGACCAGTACCGAAAAGCTGTTTGAATTGGTGGTGGAGTCTCTTCTAGAAATGTTGAGTTACAAAATCCCAGCAAAAATTTCGAAAATTCTTTTTCATTTTTACTTTTGTCCTGTTCAATCTCGTCCAATATAGTATGATTGGCAGGTGCGATAAAAAAATGCGTCCCGGATGAATCTGCCAGCGAAATACCACCGAGAAACTCTTGCAGGTTTTCAGGATCAACCTGAAAATTGTCCAAATCCATCGAAATTTGGTTGAAATCGTAATCAATCCGTCTTCTTTTCAATAACTCTATATTTTCCTTGAATTCCTTAACAAGGCTAGCGACCTCAACATCGGTTGGTAATTTGTTATCGGTAAAAACTCGAATGGGTATTTCAATTTCATCCAGGTTGATGGCCGGAACTTCAAAAAGTCCCCAATGAATAAAGCACACAACCAAGTCATGCAAACCATCGTCACGTATTGCACGAGTTAACACTAGAACTTGTTCACCAAGCAAGCCAATGGCTAACCTACCAATGCCTTTTTCTCCCATTACAGCTCGTTCTAATTTATCTACAGGCCGAAATGAGTTAATGACTCGATTCTGAACGGTGTATTTACTTTCGGTTCCTAAGACCAGCCAACGATTTTCAAAGTCTTCACGGGTCATACCTATGCCATCATCACGAATGACTAATAGATTGTCTCTACGGAAATAGTCGACTTCAGCGTGGTCAGCATAGGCATCATGGGCGTTTTTGAAAAGCTCACTAATCGCGGTGGAAACATTGGCAATCTGCTGACGGCCAAGCATATCCACGGCGCGCGCCCGTGTTTTGAATTTAGCCATATTGCACAATATTGATGATATGAGTACCAATACGTTTGGCAATTTCAGGTGGAACCGCATTGCCGATTG
>CAVUMJ010000118.1:0-5768 GCA_963741375.1 uncultured Pseudomonadota bacterium | reverse complement strand
CAGGCTGTCAGGCGGGTATTGATGGAAGAAGGCTATAGACCGGAAAATTGTTTAAGTGGCGTAAACAAGGGATAAACTTCAACTGTCATCCCAAATTACTCATCAATTAAAACAACCGCTTATAGAAAACCCAGTTCACTTAGTAAAGTATATCCCTTATTCTAACCGGAAAAGCTTTGTGCAAAATCAGCAAAAATACTGCCAACTTTGACTCTTGGGGATATTAATTTTTTTGCTTGCATTATTTACCCGCATAGGCGCTAATCAGGAGAATTGTTATATAAGTGGTTAAATGAAAGTATCTGCTTAAATTTTCCAACCTGACAGGTAAATTGAGTTGTTAGACGTCATTCATAAACCTGTTAAACTTGTCTTAGCGGGCTTGTTAATAAAAAAAACCTTTTAAGAGTCCAATATTTGGCATTCCTGATACAAACTTTACCTGAAGATTATGAATACACATATTGATTAGCAGCGAAAAGTTCCCAATAAAACCTAAATGTATTCAGTTGATTTTGAACAAATCATTTTTTATCGTAAATATTATGAAAAAACTAACTTACCATCTAACAAAGGATTTGAATATTTATCTTTTTTTTGCAGTTGTATTTGCAATTTACCAAGGATTTAGATTACCTAGCAAATGGTCTGTTAATTATTATATTCCCAGTTTTTTCGATGGCATTTATCGCCGGGCATTTCTCGGTACAATACTTTATATATTTGGCGACCTTAGATTTAATTATTTTTTTATCGCTACGATTCAGACAATCATCCTTCTACTGATTTTATTTGCCATGATTAAAGTGGCAATGAAAACAAATCAAATTAAAATGTTATACATTATGTATTTCATTGCCCCAACGGGTGGTTTTCTTTTTCATGAAGCAGGTTATTCAGAACAGGTATTATACGTCTTATTATTTTTTGCGCTGGTGAGTCGTAAATTTGGTGTAATTATAATGTTTTTATCTTTATTTATTCATGAGATAGCCTTTTTTACAACTGTTCCTGTTTATCTTGCAATACTTGCTTATAGATCGGAAAATATTCGTAAAATAGCTTTCGATGCATTGATTCTTTTAGCTGGATTTATTCTGGTAAGTCTTTTTTCCACTTTTCCTAAAAGTATTATAGATACTTTAATTAATACTTATCAATCTAAAGCGAATTATGCTATTAGAGCGGATTTCTTTGATATTTATCAGTACAATTTTACCGGTAGCCGTTCAAAATGTTACTACGGTCCCGGTCATATATTTGAGATTATTTTATCAATTATGTTTGGTTATCGCATAGCTGGAATATATGCGGCAGATCGATATGGATTTGAGAGAAAACTATTATTTTTCCTGGTATTTTCTGCTATATTCAGCCCAATTATCTTAGGTTTTTTCGGCAACGATACATCCAGATGGTTCTTTCTTTCATTTAGCGCTGGCTTGTTTTTAATCAGTATCTATCAAAAAAAAATCGAATTTAATTCGTTTATCAACTTATGTTTTATCTTAATTTTTTTTGCTGCCTACAGTGATTTTTATTATTTTGATAATTTCAGCCCCCGTTCCATTCATTTAAACAAGCAGTTCGTAAAATTTATTCAAGTTGATTTACCCAATATGATTACTGATCCGTTAGATCAACCCTAATGGCTAAATATCCTGCTAATATGAGACACTCTATTTGTTTTGCTTAATTTAACTCGCAGATTAAAAATGGACGCCAAGCATATTGACGCAGAATATGAGTTTAGCCTGCCTCTGCAGAATGGCGAACAAGCTTATTTTCGTCCAATAAAACCGGCAGACCGCCAAATTATACAAGAAGGTCTTGCAAGTTTATCCGAACAAACCCGGCATTTCCGGTTTTTTACGCCCGTATTGTCCTTGCCTGATTTTTTATTGGATTATTTGACTAATGTCGATCAACATAATCACATTGCCTGGATAGCCTTCACCAAAATCAGTCGCCAGGCAATAGGCATTTCGAGATGTATTCGCCAGCCAAACCAGCCTGAAATCGCCGAAATGGCAATGGTGGTGGTGGATAAGTTTCAAAAAATCGGGCTGGGTACTTATCTGATGGCTTTGCTTTACTTCATGGCTGCTGGCAAAGGCGTCAAAATACTGCGTTGTATTGTTCTAACAGAGAACAAAATCATGTATCAATGGCTAGACCAGCTTGGCGCGATCAGCGCTTTGGAAGATCACACATTTAAAATGGATCTGACGGTTAATAGCGATTTTTCCTTACTGCCTGCAACTGCCGCCGGAAAAAAATTACGGGAAGCGTTAGAAAAAATAGCGGTTTTAACCAAACAATTATCACAATAATTGTTGTGATAATTGTGGTTAGCATCAGCACATATTATGAATGGCCCCGTGCTTAGGGTTTCGTCAATCAAAAACCTAGCCGGTTGCGCGCCTAAGTCCCGCCCTACACTTTTCTCACTGCGGCAAAACAATCCAAGTAGATGGTTTCGCGCTGGATTGAAACGGCGCGGCAATACCATCCTGCCAAGACATCTGTTGGTCACGGTAATGTGGCGACAAGGGATGTCCGGATTGTCCGCCGGGCATTTGAAAAATACCGTTTTCAGGATATCCCGGAGATAACACCAGTCTTTCGCTGGCGCCATGCTCATTCCCCATGACTTTGACACAGAAACTCGCACAGCCGCTGCTAGCAAAACTTGACATATCGAGCACATCGCTTAAAAACGGCATAGCCTTGCTGAACGGATGCGCCTGGGTAATTCGGTTGGTCTGCCCCCAAGTCAGTTGCGGCAGATTGATGCCGGGATATTGTTGGCGTAACTCCCCGGCGGTTCGACGAATGACATCGACAATCATCTGCCGCCAGTTGTCCTGATAACTGACCGGCAGCAAACCTTTCGGACGCTGAGTTAACAATAAGCGCAACGGCGTTTCCATTTCCCGCCAGGCATACTTGAAATCCGCTTCATGCACCTGGCAGGCCGCCACCACTTTGGCAAATACTTGCTGAGCCAATTGAGTTCGGAACTCGTCTAAAAAAGCCGCACCCAGGCTATCCTTGCCCATATGACCGTCCCATGCCTGCAAGGCCAATTTTGCTTCCTGCAATTCGGCATCCGGCTTGTCCAGACTCTCCAGTTCTTGTAAGGCTAATTGCTGATAAAAATCCAGTACGCCATTGCGGGTATCCAATTGCATAGCCAATATATCCGCGGGAGTTAATCCTTGGCGGCCGCGTAATAATTCCGCGATTCGAAACGCCCTATACCCTAAGGCCCAATTATGACCAATGACGTAAGGATAATCGCTGCCCACGGTGCGATTATTGGCCGTCGCAATAAACCCTTCCGGCGGATCAAGTAAACGCGGCAACTCCTCAGGGGGAATAAATCCCTGCCATGTCTGGCTGCCATCGGCCCACGAACGGCTGGCTAAGCCATCGAAACCCACTCGCCGGGGGAAACGTCCCATGTAAGTCCAGCCGATGTGGCCTTCCCTATCGGCAATCACCACATTTTGCGGTGGACCGCCAATCTGATTCATGGTGTTGATGGCTTGCCGGGTAGTTTGCACGCTATCCATATCCATCAATCCCAGATCAACGGCATGGCGTTCTAAAGCAGTCCACTTAATAACAACCGCTTGTCCCAGCAACGGCTTGTCGGAAACCGGACCCCACACGGTATCCTGTAATGTAATGTCAATATCCGCGGCGTCCTTGACGTGTATGGTCTCATGATGCTGAGTAAAATCCTGCCAGCCTTGAGGCGTAAGATATTGTTGGGAATTTTCCGGGTTAACATTCAATGCGATCAAATCCACCAAATCGGCGGTGACATTGGTAAATCCCCAGGCCACATCGTCGTTACCGCCAACGATAACAGCCGGTGCGCCGGGCAGGGTTACTCCGTAGATATGACGATGTTGATAGGCCAATTCCGCACGGTACCAAACATTGGGCACACTCAGGCCAAGATGCATATCGTTTGCCAGCATTGGTCTGCCATCTGCGGTTTTGCTGCCGGCCACCACCCAGTTATTGGAACCTGCCACAACATTTTCAGTATCGACCTGATGATTGGCGGCATATGTATCGGCATCCGGCAAAGCCGCCAAAGCCTTAACAGGGATATTCTCATTAAACCGCCGCGAACCCTTGCCGCCTACCAAAACAGTAGAATAGCTATCGGCATCCGGAGTCAGAAAGCTAACTAAATCCGCCGGCAAGGCTTTTTCCATGACACTGACCATGCGCTCGTCTTGTTCATATCCATTCAAGGTTTGGAACATGCCTAGAATCACTAAAACACTATCTTCGGCCTGCCACGGCTCAGGGTGATGCTGCAATACCAGGAATTCCGGGGGTAAGATAGCAGCCTGCTCAATATAGGCATTAACACCTTGAACATAGGCCTGCAATACCTGACGTTGCGAAGCAGGTAAATCATTAACTATCATTCGCGCAGTTTTTAACAATTGGTAAGTACGCTGCTTGCGATCCAGCTTCAGCGCCGCCGTACCGAATAACTCCGCCAATCGGCCGCTACTCTTGCGCCGCATCAGCTCCATTTGAAATAAACGGTCGCGGGCATGCAGATAACCTAAGGTGCGATAGGCATCCGCTTTATTTTCAGCGTTAATTGACGGCACACCTGCGTCATCACTATGCACTGTTGCCCTGGAAACCATACCCGGTAAGATTATTTCTGCATTTTCAGCTGGTACTGAGGCTATCAACAATCCAAAAATTATGCCGGAAACCAGGATTGCCGGAAACAATATTGATAGGAAAATAATTTGTAGCGTACGCACCGATCTACCACCATCACCTTAATAAATTAATACCTTACGCGTGCCTGCTTCGCAACCAACGCCTGCCTTTCTCTGTCAACCGGTAAGTTTGTGTCGGACTGCGCGGAGAACCGGCTTGGGTTCGCTCTATCCAACTATTCTCCAAAGCCCGGTTAAGATAGTTATTTCTGAATGTCGGACGATGAGACAGTCCTAAAAGTTGCATTAACGCAGTACTATTGAGTTCTGCGTCGCCAATTGCCTCAATTAGCCTCTTTACTTGATCGGTAACTTGATCGGTTACTTGGCCGCTATCAACCGCTTCATCAATGGCGGAGGATAAGGCCTGCAACATAAACTCAATGAATGGCGTGGCCTCAGCACGTTGATCGGCTTCCGCCAGCACTCGATAATGATTGTCCTGCCGTTCACGAATCACCGTTTCCACCGGCAAATAAGCCAGTAAGGGTTTCCAATGACGCAGAATCAAGGTTTGCCATAATCTGCCCATACGGCCATTGCCATCAGCAAACGGGTGAATGAATTCCAACTCATAATGAAACAGGCTACTCGCCACCAGCGGATGCGCATCAGTATATTGCAGCCAAGCCAACAGATCACTCATCAAATCAGGAACCCGGTCAGCAGGCGGCGCCATATGCACCAACTGTTCACCCTGGAAAATGCCTATACCGCCGGATCGGTAAACACCGGGCTGATCAACCAGGCCGGCCATCAACATGCCGTGCGCCGCCAGCAAATCCGCTTCCGACGCCGGATGCCAGTTATCCATGGCCTCGTAGGCCGCAAATGCGTTACGAACTTCCTGAATCTCCCGCGGCAAACCCAGCACTTTTTTGCCATCAATGACCGCCGTAACCTGTTGCAAAGTCAGGATATTATTTTCAATGGCTAGCGAGGCCTGAATAGTGGAAATTCCGTTTAATTTTTGGTGTTGTGGTAACGTAAATGATGGTTCTC
>CAVUMJ010000117.1:0-3910 GCA_963741375.1 uncultured Pseudomonadota bacterium | reverse complement strand
TGTTATGTTATTACTCATTCATACATGCTATTGCTTCCAGCAATAATGCCAGTTCGGGTTCGATGAAGATAAGAGCCAGCTTCAACTCAGCCGACGGCAACAGCCAATTCGAGGTTTATGACTTTAATGGCACCTACCCGCCGGTGAACGGGATGCAATACACGAATTTTCAATGCGACGTCCGCTTCGATCCTGATTCCGCCACGGTGAACAATACTTTCGGCCACCTGCAATTCGGCATAACTGTCGGTTACAATCAGGACTATTTTGGCAGCGTGGATGTTCCGGCCAGCAGCACCAACTGGGTGCATGTCAGCCTTCCCATCAATGCGGTGTCCGATCCAAACTTGCAGAACATCTACAACGTTCTCGTTGCCATACTACGGGCCTACCGGCTCCGGATTGAACGGCACTTCCATCCTCTGGGTGGACAACATCAAGTTTGTCGGCGCGAATCCGGTTGCCACAAACTGCGTGGTGAACTGGAATGACGTGCATCAAAGAATTGACGGCTTTGGCGCATCATCGGCTTGGGATGGCAGCACATGGAGTCCCGCCAAGGCCGACATGTTTTTTTCCACCAACACCGGAATCGGCCTTTCCTTGTTGCGCAATCGCATCGCGCCCGGCGGCACAACAGTGGAGAATCGCGTGATGCAGCTGGCCCAAGCCCGTGGGGCCAGGGTCTGGAGCACTCCGTGGAGTCCGCAGGTGTCATTCAAAAGCACGAATAGCGTCAACGGCAGGAGAATATGTACTCGGCCAGCAATCAGGCTTATGCCAGTCAACTGGCCGGTTACGTGGTCAGCATCCTCTGTCGAGGATATCTATAGATTCGTTGAAATTGCCATTAATCAATGACATGCCGAGGCAACTCAGCCAATCTTGGATTTATTGATAGCGTTTAAACACCAACGTACCATTGGTGCCACCAAAACCAAAAGAATTTGAAATAGCCACTTCAATCTGTATTTCTCTGGCTGTATTAGGCACATAATCCAGATCACATTCAGGGTCCGGATACTCAAGATTGATAGTCGGCGGCGCAATTTGATGTTTAATTGACAAGGCGGTCAAAACCGCCTCAATGCCGCCAGCGGCTCCAAGTAAATGGCCTATCATGGATTTGGTGGAACTGATGGCAACCTTATAGGCGTGATCCCCTAAGGCAGTTTTCATTGCCATGGTTTCTCCAAGATCCCCCATTGGCGTGGATGTGCCATGAGCATTAATGTAATCAACATCAGCAGGATTTATTTTTGCGTCTCTTAAGGCATTTCTCATGCAACGCGCAGCGCCTTCTCCACCAACAGATGGCGAAGTAATATGATATGCGTCGCCACTCATGCCATAACCAACCAATTCGGCATAAATTTTAGCGCCTCTGGCCTTGGCGTGCTCCAATTCTTCAAGCACGACCACACCTGAGCCATCACTTAAAACAAAACCATCCCGCTCTTTATCCCAGGGCCGGCTGGCAGCTTGCGGGTTATCATTTCTTCTGGATAGAGCTTTTGCAGATGCAAAGCCGCCCATAGCAGTAGGCGAAGTGGTGCAGCGTTCAGCGCCACCAGCTATCATCACATCTGCGTCACCGTATTTTATCAATCTGGCGGCATCGCCAATATTATGCGTACCGGTTGAACAGGCAGTCACAATAGCGAAATTAGGCCCTTTAAAGCCATATTTGATGGAAAGATTGCCGGATATCATGTTAATGATATTTCCAGGCACAAAAAAAGGTGAAATTTTGCGCGCGCCACCACCAACATAAGTTGCATAACATTCTTCAATGCCTGTTATGCCGCCAATGCCGGCCCCGATAGCCACGCCTATTCTTTCTGCATTTTGTTCGGTAACTTCAATCCCGGAATCTTCAATAGCCTGACATCCGGCGATGATCCCGTAATGAATAAAACCATCCATCCGTTTAGCATCTTTATCAGCGATATACTCGCTAACATTCAAATTTCTGATAACGCCGCCAAAAGTAGTCGCGAAAGTGGAAATATCAAAGGAATCAATTTGACTAATCCCACTCTTGCCATTGACGATACCATGCCATGTTTCTGCAACATTATTGGCCAAAGGTGTAACTGCACCTAAGCCCGTAATTACAACTCGACGTGTGAACACAATAAACTACCGATAATATATATAGAAAACAAACAGAGGGAACTTCGGGACGAGGTTAGCGGTATTAAACCCGCTAACCACAAATACGATTACTGTAGGTTAGCGTTGATATAATCAATAGCTAATTGAACTGTTGTTATTTTTTCTGCTTCTTCGTCAGGAATTTCGCATTCGAATTCTTCTTCTAAAGCCATGACGAGTTCTACTGTGTCTAAAGAATCCGCGCCAAGATCGTCAACGAAAGACGCATCATTTGCTATTTCTTCCTTTACGCCTAATTGCTCTCCGACAATCTTTTTTACTCGTTCTTCGATATTACTCATATTTTTTTTCCTCGAACAATGCGATTGAATACATAAATCATCGCCTTATCTTTAGTGTTGTTTTGATAAATTTAGCTCTCGTCACAGGCAATGCCATACGATTTGAAGAATTATACTTGATGTTCCCAAAAATTCACAACATTCGCAAATGTAAACAAGCAACTCAGCTAAGATTTGGAGCTGAGATTTTTAATTATTTCCTCCAACGGCACCAAATTTAACTTAATTCTGAATAAGATAGCTTTATTTTCCAGCAATCCGTAACATTCATAAGTTCTCAGCATTATATTGGTATGATTTAAAGTATTTTTCGTTGACTCGGGTAATTGCCTGACTAAAATATGCAGTTTATCGTTATTTTTAATTTCCTTAAGCAGAAATCGGTCAACTGAAATGTCATGAGAAGTATACACCATGGGATTTCGCTTAAAATCATGATTTTCCAGCTGGGCTTTTTCCAGTAAGGCGCCGGATGTCAAACTGCAAGGAAAAACTTCAGGATAATGGGCGATGTGGGTTAGTTCATCGAAATAGTCAGATTGTTCCGCCAATGAGCCGGAAAGAAAATTTTTAACATTACCGTTGTGCATCCATTTACGTTTTAAAAAAAAGTCGCTATCCGGGACAATTGTATTGTCAGCAAGTGAATTAAGGTCCGGTAGCGAACTCAAATCAGTTTCAGCCAAAAACAATGGATGTTTGGTTTCTTTTTTATAACCCAACAAGATAGTTTTCCCCTGTGACTTGATAGAGATTCGATTGGTTAAAGTCAATTCCGGAATTGTCGTGTTCAGAGTCTTTTTGATGTTAAGCACCATCTCCTGACGAGGACGCAAAGCATTAACAAATGTAATCTGATAATTACTAAATCTTAACTGATTTTCAACAATAATCTGATCTTCATGCTGAGCTTCTCTATAAAGCCGCATTTGATACTCGATCAAAGTATTCAGCTGGAAGCCCAGAACAATCGGCCCCTTAAAAGGATTATGGGTAATTTGTAACCATTTGCGCTTATCATGAAACAGATTGAAATCATCAGAAGCGTTTCTAGCAACTTCAATATGAATTTGATCGAAAATAAAAGATTGGTCTTTCATGTCTCCGTTTAATTGTGATGAGATAAATACCGGCTATTTTCGCGCGTTAATCGGTAATTGCAAAGCAAGCGATATATAGATTATCCGAAAATGAAGTGAATGCAATTTAAAACCGGTTAGGAAACTGCAGTAAAACAAACTACATATATTGAAATAATGACATCCCTTCAACTTTGGTAAATGCCATTTGAGCTGCTTGCAAAGTAGTCTGTTGCATATCCAATTGGCTAATGGCTTGAGGCATATTTAAATCACCTATTGCAGATGAAGTGGTTTGATTGTCCAGTATGGTTTGAGCATTGATATTTTGCTGGCTAGTCAATACTTGCAATCTGGAACCCACAGAAGCTT
>CAVUMJ010000116.1:0-10130 GCA_963741375.1 uncultured Pseudomonadota bacterium | reverse complement strand
GTGATGGTCAAAATTCCGGTGACCACCCAGGCCATCAGCATCCAGCCCGGGCTGCCGATGAGCCGCGACATGTCGGCCGATACGATAAAGATCCCCGACCCGATCATCACGCCGATGACGATCATGGTGGAATCGAAGAGGTTCAGGCCGCGCACGAACCCCTGGTCGGCCTTCCCGAGTCCCGCTGATGAGCTATTCATGATGGAGATGTTTCCGGAAGTGTACACTATGGCGGAATCTGGCGGCAACTTGCGCGAGTGCGCGTGTGTTCCCGGAACCGCGAATGTCAATGAGCGGCCCGAGCGGCGAGGCAGTCCCGCTGCCAGCGCCGCTCCGCTTGCCGCGCGCGAAGATCGGGCGGTGTAGGGACGGCATCCCGCCCGATCGGGCCGCTCATTCACATTCGCGGTTCCGGGAAAGGGTCAGTTCTTCTTACTAAACTAATGCGTCGAGAAGCGATACACCGTTTCGCTCTGGAACTTCTGACCGGGTTGCAGCGTGGTGCTGGGGAACTTCGGATTGTTGGGGGAATCCGGGAAGTGCTGCGTCTCGAGCGCCAGCCCGTTGCGACGCGCGTACACTTTGCCGCTCTTGCCGGTGATGCTGCCATCCAGGAAGTTGCCGGTGTAGAACTGGATGCCCGGTTCCGTGGTCAGGATGGCGCGATGCACCAGCAAATCAGGATAACGGCGAATTGGCGAGGTAAAATGCGCATAAGCCTCCAAAGCCAAACCAAAATGGCCTTTTTTATCAGGGCTGTAAACGGCCTGGGACATGGAGCGCAATAATACGGTTTGGATTAGATGCGCATCTTTGCGGGTTTTGACAGACTCCAACAGATGCATGTAATCCAAAGGTTTGGGATTGTTCCCTCCGCCCAAATACAAGCCCAGTTCACCTAGAAATGTTTTAAGGCTTAACAGTTTTTCCGGGCCGGACCATCATGAATTCGCAACAGCCGCGGCATTTTATGCCGATTTAAAAATTTGGCGGCGGCAGTGTTGGCGGTTATCATAAACTCTTCAATCAGTTTATGAGCGTCATTGCGCACCACGGGTACAATTTCTTCAATTTTACGATCAGGCCCAAAAATGATTCTGGTTTCCTGAGTCTCAAAATCCATTGCTCCGCGTAATTCGCGCTGCTGACGCATCACTTTATACAGCTCGTAAAGTGCTTGCAGATCGGGCATTAACTCTGCATATTTTTTAGCCAGTTTTTGATTTCCCTCCACCAGCATCTGGGCAACTTCCGTATAGGTCAATCTGGCATGGGAACACATCACGGCTTCAAAAAACTTTGACCTAATGACATTGCCTTCTTCATTTATTTGCAGCTCGCAAACCATGCATAATCTATCAACTGCCGGATTAAGCGAACACAGACCGTTTGATAAAATCTCAGGCAGCATGGGTATGACTTTTTCAGGGAAATATACCGAAGTGCTGCGATTTTTAGCCTCAGCATCCAGCGCTGTATTGACATGCACATAATGAGAAACATCAGCAATTGCTACTAGCAATTTCCAGCCCTTTTTGGTTTTCTGGGCATAAACTGCATCGTCGAAATCGCGCGCATCTTCACCGTCGATGGTGACTAAAGGCAATTGCCGAATATCTTCTCTATTTTGTTTATCGGTTTCCGGAACATTTTTGGTAAAGGCTTTGATTTCATTCAGCAAAGCTTCAGGCCAATGATTGGGCAGCTCATATGAGCGGATAGCCATTTCGATTTCCATGCCCGGAGCCATGTGTAATCCCAGCACTTCCAAGACTCGGCCCAAAGGCTGGCAATGGGCGGTAGGCTGTTGAACGATTTCAGCGACAACGATTTGGCCATGCTTGGCGCCGCCGGTATCTTCCCGGGCAATTAATAACTCATGATTGATTTTCTTGTTATCGGACATGACATAAGTCACCCGGCCTTCTTCAAAAAAACGCCCAACAATCTGATGGGTGTTTCTTTCCAGAATATCAACAACTAATGCTTCCCGCCGGCCTTTTCTATCGATACCGGCAATCCGGACGCTGATTCTGTCATTATGCATCAGCGGTTTCATTTCTCTTGGAGAGAGAAACAAATCTTCTGACCCATCATCGGGCTTTAAAAAACCAAAACCTTCCGGATGACCAATCACTCTACCGCTTATCATTTTATGGCCGTCTCCTAAACAGTATTTCTGTCTACTGTTAAACATCAATTGGCCGTCTCTTTCCATTGCCCGCAACCGCCTGCGCAAAGCTTCCAATTCATCTTCCGAACTCAGCGCAAATTGTTGGGCGATTTGTTGACGCCTGAGAGGCTTACCCATTTGGTGGAAAAGATGCAAAATCAGTTCTCGGCTTGGAATGGGGTTTTCATATTTTTCAGCTTCACGCTGAGCGTAAGGATCTGCAATATTCTTAAAGTCTTTTACTCGATCTTTACTGGATATCATTGATGTATGTTTAATTAGTTTAATCCGAGAAGTGAATTAGATAAAATCATAGCCTTTTTTCTTACCCTGAACCTGTGGAATATCTTCCAAAATACGCCGGCATTCAAATTGCCAATAGCCTAAACCAATGTTCTTTCGGCCAATCAGAATAATTGGAAAACTTTCCGTACCCATGTTCATTCTCAATATATCGCCATCTTTTATCATGAATGATTCCAAAATGATAAAACTTCTTTCTTCATTTTGGCTTTTTATACCATACAACAAAGCTTTTTTTCGTTCTGCATCTTCATCATCCTGCATATGTTGATACGTCACTGAGAAAGATTGTGATGCTAACACGGTAATCTCAAAGACTAAATTGTTTTCCTGTTTTGGAAGCAGGATTTTACAAATCACGCCCAGCGAGCGATGATGAAGCTGGCCGCCGGTTTGTCTAAAACTAACCAGACTGCCAATGGATAATACGCCTTCCTTATCGGCAAAATTACTGATTAATGCTCTATCGGAATAAGTCTGAGCCAAAACTTCCAAATTCCTTGAAGCAATATCAGGTAGGCTTAAATCTTGTAACTCATGGGTCGCATTCAGACCAATGGCTATGTATCTATCTAACCTATCTACAAATAATGCCGTTCCTTGCGGTTCTTTTCCATTCCAACGATGCATGAGATAATCAAAAAGTTCCGGGGAAAGTTTTTGATTCGGGTCGGCATTTTTACGCGCTTCCAAAGAACTAAACCGAACTTCGTCTTTACTGCAATACTTATCGGGCTGTTTAATAATTTTATGCAGCTTTCCTAAATTAAGATAAATTTTTGCACTGTCCTGATATTGATAATCCTCTGCATGAACGGTTAAAGTAAAACTAGGCGGTAAATCTTCATCTAATGATATGGAACACTGAATCGTTTGATCGGCTACAGGTTTGGGTTCAATTTGCACCAATTCGCAAAGTTTCTCCGTGAACTGATAAACTTGCAAAAACTCCTTTTGCATCAATCCTGAAGGGTAAGCCAGACTTAACAACAATATCTGCTTATACCTATCAATCACGGTAATTCCGCCAAACAGATTAAGTTGACCGGATAATTTGGTTGTAAGTTTACCCAGCTTTATGCTCAGCTTATACAATGAATGCAAGTCTATCCATACCCAATTGGGGACAGGCAAATTCATCATGTAGTGTGTAATCACAATACTGCTTAAACCCTCTACGGTTCTTTGGATGGATAGTGCAGCAGTTTTTCCCTGCAACCAACCTACATCTTTACGGGTAAGTTCCCGTACCACTATCCAATAGCCTATAGTAAATTGCTTTTCCAGAACCAGTAAAATATTAATGATTTTTCTTTCAGTATCGCCTTTTGGGAATCCGGATTGGATCAACTTGGCCCGCAAGTAATCTTCCAGACTCAGGAAACTGGCTTTTAACAACTCTAAAGTGCTTAAGCGCCTTGCTGTCGGCATTTCAATTGATAGTAATTCTGTCAGCATCTCCTGAAATAAACGAGTTGAAAGTCCCGGATTAGCTGCAGGCAAATCGTCTATCCATTTCGCCAAGTTAACATCGGAAAACCAAGCTAATTGTTGGGGATCGTTTATTTGTTCGGGAATGACTAAAAAGAAAGAGCTTTTCACACACAATCCATTTTTAAGAACATAGTGGCTAAATAAAACTCTTCAAGCAACTTTATTTCAAATTTAACTTAACAAATGAAGGATTTTCAAAATCAAACAGCCAAATTAAAATATCACCCAACGGGGAAAGTTCCGGTACTTGTCCAGTTGCCGGCTTAAATAAAATCACTGCTTAACAGATGGTGTAATACTAAGCTCTCCCAAGGTTACGCCAATATCAAGACCACGCCCCTTACCGGATAATTCCAGTGAAATTTCGCCGCGCGTCAGCACCTGACCATCGAAAGATTGAGTTGCGCCGGCATGTCCTTCCAGAGAGACAAAACTACCATATATCTCGTTTAGATTTTTAACGGAAGTAAAAGTGCCAGTACCCTCAATTTCCGACTTTCCAATGGTAAAGCCTATGCTTTTTGACGATAATTCCACTATAGCATGTTGACCATTACTACAGCTGATATTCCCCGTACCTTCATATATTTTTAACACCAGTGACATACCGCTTAATTTATAAGTCATAGTACATGAGGTATAAGGATCAGCCCATACCGGACTGAGCCAAGCGCAGCCTATACCGATCAAACCCAAAAATGTACAAATCCGAAAAAAACCGTTCTTCATCTTTTTCTCCACTAATAAAATGTATCTATTGGCTACAAAAGCCATGTTCTTTGATTTTCGCAAATTATTCAGCCTATGGTATAAGCATTACAACTGAATCAGTTGGCTTTTATCCTGGTCACAACACAACATTCTGAATATTTCAGCACTAGGAGGCTTTCCCTCGCTACGGTTCCTATTCTCGGACAGCCTCCTAGGTTTACTGCAATTATAGTACAAACTAGTCTCTACGCTTGAGGGAATTCCTTGTAGAAAGATTATGACTAGATTAAAAATACATCAAATTATTGCGCCACATTCAAGGATAAAACCGAGGAAATTTCATCGCCTTCCGTAGTTTTCAGTTCCGGCGCCAATAAATATAATCTACCGATATCCAAACCAGCCTTTTCGTTTAAATATTTGGAGATGGATTTTTCTCTTGAAATGGCCAAATCGTTAAGACGCTGAGGATCGGGCTGCATTTGTGCTTCAAGTCTTTGGCGGGCTACATCATAAAAGTCAGCATCGGGTTGAGATTTTATGTGTGGCTTGCCCAAAATTGAAACATCGATGTCTTGAGGAAATACTTCTTTGAAAAACTTGGTAAGCAAGCGTTTGTATTCGTCATCCGACAACTGAATGTATTCTGAACGAATGTTTTCACCTTTGTCGCGTAATTCGCCGGACTTCATTTTTTTCAATATTTCCACTAATGCATCGTTTCGCATGGCAGGCCAATCAGATACTTGGTAAGTTATGCCTTTAATATCCAAAGTTAAATCCGGTTTATTCTGCATAGCTTTCGCCAATTCATCTAATTTGGACATTTCCTGAGGTTGTAATTCCGCACTTCCCGCAGAGAATACGATAGCACTGTAGTTTTTGTCTTCACTTAATAAACTGCCTAGGGCCTTGAATGGCGAAGTAACCAGTTTACTAATCAAGTTCTCTAGTACATCTACGATTAAGGCTCCAACGCTAAATTGAGGATCGTTTAGACTTCCTGTTATCGGAAAATCCAGATTGATTTTTCCGTCCGAGTCTTTTAGTAATGCAATAGCCAAATGTAAAGGCAAAGAACTGGCATGAGGATTTTCAACTTTATCCCCTAGCACTAACTGATCTATAAAAATTTTATTTTTGGCTTCCAACTGGCCTTTCGAGATTTTATATTGCAAATCCAGGGACATTTGACCTTTTTCGATTTTATACCCGGCAAAATCCGCCATATAAGGCGTAATCAAAGGCAAAGGCATATGTTCGAATTTTAAGACAATATTCGAATCGCCATTGTTTATTTGATAATTGCCATTAATATTCACTTTGGCCAGGTTGTAAACCTTACCCTGTAGAGCCAGTTTGATAGGTGAATCTTGATTGGAAGAAAAACCTTCTATTTGCCCATCCAAACTTCCCATATTTGCCAGAAATGGCAAAATCAACGAATAGTCCGAGAAATCCGAGTCACCGTTCTGAATCTGAATTTTACCGATATTAATTTTAGGCTCCGCCACTGATTTATCAGACTTATCAGACTTATCAGACTTGACGGCAGGTTTTGCCTCTGCCTTATTCTGCGTTGTCTGTTTGACTATCAGTTCATTAATATTGTTGCTCCGATCTTTCTGGATGGAAACCCGTATGTAAGGTTTGTCAAACAACACTTTACCCAGTGAATAATTCTGATTGGCCAAATCAACATTAATCTGTTGCAATTGCAAATCTGACCATTTCAAAAAATCTTTGTTATTGATTTTATCGCGAGTAATCAGATCTGCGATATCGGCATCCCCTTGAAAATTGAGTTGTAATTTATCGGCCGTCGCTAATTGCAAATTTCCATGCCCATTAAATTCACCGTCTACTACCTGTAGTTTTAAATATTCATCCAGATAATCCTGAAAATTTTTCAGCTGAATGTTTTTAATATCTATAGCCAGATTAGTTGAAAACGGGCTTAAATTAAGATCACCATTAGCAGCGAATTTGCCTTTTTGATTGTAAGTAGTACTAAACTTGACCGGTAACTTCTCACCCTTGGCGTTACCAAATTTTTGAAGATCAAAATTCAGGCTGCTTAGCTGAAATGTTTGCGGCTTTTTCTTACTCCGGTCGATAAATTGAAGTTGATAATTAGTTAAATCCAATTCAGACAGGCTGATCTGCCAAGCTGGTGTAGATGATGCTTCCGGCTGAGGGGAAGGCGCAGGCGCCCCTGCTGGCGGTGTCGGTTGTACTGAATTCCCAGGTTTTTTGCTAAATATTCTCTGATAATTAAGCTGCCCGTCTGCTTGTAAACTGGCTTTAATCACTGCATCGTGGCTAGCCAAAGTTTGCATAGTTAGCAAATGTTTATCGAGATCACTTGTGATCTCATGGATTGCAAATACCGGAATGCTTAACAAAGGTTCGGTTTGACCTTTTTCGGCGATGGCAAATTGATTTAAATCCAGCTCACCTTGATTGGTGACTAATTCGAAGCGGCCATCGGCTAAGCTAAGCTGGTATTCCGTTTGAACTTTCAAACGGCCATCAGTAATTTCAACCGGCAAAATATCCTGGAGAAACAATTGCCAAATTTGAGTAAGGCCTAAGTTTTCCAGACTTAAACGACCTTTTGAAGTAATAGGGCTTAAGCTCACATCCCCCTGCAATTGCAAATGGCCTCCGGAAGCTATTTCCAAATTCAGATTGTACTCACCGGTATGATTAATTTGGGTAGTGAAATTATCAATAGAAAAATTAACAGGTAATAAAGATTCTGTTTTCGAATGCCCCCCGGATTCATCCTGCCAAGTCATATGGCCTTCTTCTATCGCTAAATGTTTTATGAAAATCGGCGGCGGTGGAGAAGCTGGTTTATTTTCTTCCTGGGCAGGATGATTATCTTTAGCTTTTAAATCACTGAAATTGAGACTTCCGTTTGCGAGACGAATGATATTGGCGTCGGGTTTACGAAGAATGATATTGTCAAACAAGATTGTTTGCTGCGACAAGGAGGCAAACGCGTTAAAATTTACCAGCAGGCTATCGAAACCGGCTAAATTTTTCCCATTAGATTCTGTTATCGAGAAGCCATCCATCTCAAATTCAAAACGGAAAGGATTAAATCTAACTGCTTGGATCGCGGCAGAGCACTTGGTTTTCTCCGCCAGGATCTCCGGCAGTTTGGTTTTTACCAGATAAGGCACTAAATAAAAACCAGTCAAAGCGTATGTAATGATCAAACCGCTCAAGACAGCTGCAAAAATTTTTTGTTTTCCAGTTATTACCATAAACCGGCTCCAGAGTTTATTAGGTCAATAAAATAACCGCATCAACATAAGGTTCTTCATACAACCAACTACGGTTTCAAGGGTCAATCATAAATCAAAGCTGGTTTTGTCCTGAGTTTTTTTACACTGAAATTCAAACTATCACCCATTATCCAGTTTAAAACGGTGAATTTGACGACGCTGTTTCTTGTTAGGCTTATGTTCTCTCTCAGAAGGATGTTGCATTGCCTGCTGCTGTTTGTTTAGTTCTATCTGCTTGCTGCGCTTAAGTTTACTGGATTCATTTTCAACATAAAGCATAGAAGCCTCTTGGGCAGGGCGGCGCTGCTTATTTAGATCGGTAACAGTAATTTCCCATACATACTGATCCTTGCCAATCGATATATTGTCTCCGACTTTGACATCCTTCCCGGGTTTACAGCGTTGTCCGTTAATATGTACTTTGCCACCGCTGACAGCGTCGGCAGCTAACTGCCGGGTTTTAAAAAAACGCGCAGCCCATAGCCATTTATCAATGCGTACTTCTGTTGCAAGACTCATTATCAATACCTAAACCAATTGATCAAAAGTTTATTACAGACTGGTCAGAAAATATTTACAAATTTATATGATGCAAATTATCCCGGAATCTTCACCAAGGCGTTTTTCCAGGCGGCTGTTTGCCTCGGACATAAGTGCTTCGATACATTGTTCCCGCGCATTGCAAGCCGCCAATCCGCTGAACAATGCTTCACCCATCAATATCGGATAGCAACAGCTTGGTTATCTTAACAATTATTGAATTGCCAACTTATAATACAATGCTTTGATAGAAAATGACTTATTTGAAAAAAACACCATTTGCGAGTTCGTTAGTTTCCTGAATGGTCGTTACCATAGACTCCTGCGCTATTAAAATCCAACTTTTTATTGTAATTGACGACTTCTGATACTTCGTCTACATGGTACAATTCCGCTATTTATATTTTATGATTGGTTGACCGTGTGAAAAAACTTCCGGTTTTTTGTATTCTGTTTTTGTGCTTTCTTACACCTAAATCTGTATGGGCATCAGATAGTTTTATAGTTGAAGACATTCAAGTCAGAGGATTACAAAGAATATCTGCCGGTACTGTTTATAACTATCTGCCTGTCAATGTCGGCGATAATTTTTCTGAAGAAAAACAAGCTGCTGCAATTCGGGCGTTATTCAACACCGGTTTTTTCAAAGATATCAGTCTGGAAAAGGAAGGCGGAACGCTGATCGTTAATCTTGTTGAGCGCCCTTCCGTCGCCAAAGTCACGCTGGAAGGCAACAAAGACATTAAAAAGGAAGACCTGACTGAAGCTTTAAAAAAGATCGGTCTGGCTGAGGGAAAGGTCTATAACAAACAAATGCTTGACAAGGTTGAACAGGAATTAAGACGTCAATATTTCAGTCATGGCAAATATGGCCTTAAAATCAAGACTGAGGTAACTGAGCTGTCGCGCAACAGAGTTGACGTGAAGATTGAGATTTCGGAAGGTAAAGTTGCCAAGATCAAACAGATTAACATCGTGGGCAATAGAGCTTTCACTACTGATCAAGTCAAAAAAGAATTCGAACTGAACACTACCAACCTAATCTCCTTTTATACCAAGGACGATCAATACTCAAAGCAAAAACTGTCTGCTGATATGGAAAAGCTTAGATCTTTTTATCTGGATCGCGGCTACATCAATTTTTCGATAGAATCCACTCAGGTGGATATTACTGCCGATAAAAAGGAAATTTACATCACCATCAACATTAAGGAAGGCGACGTTTACAAACTGGAAAAAGTTAAGCTCTCAGGTGAATTTATTGTACCTCCTGAAGAGCTGATCAAACTGGTTAAAGTTGGACCGGACGAAATATTTTCCCGTAAAAACGCCACAGAAACCTCCAAAGCCATTTCCGACCGTCTGGGAAATGAAGGATATACCTTTGCTAACGTCAACATGGTGCCGGAAATCAATGAACAGCAAAAAACCGTAGTCATGACTTTTTTCGTCGACCCTGGCAAGCGTGCCTATGTCAGACGTATCAACGTAAAAGGCAATACTAAAACCCGAGACGAAGTGATACGCCGCGAAATGCGGCAAATGGAATCCAGCTGGGCGGCCAGCAATAAAATTGAGCGATCCAAAACCCGGCTGGAGCGCTTAGGCTATTT
>CAVUMJ010000115.1:0-4142 GCA_963741375.1 uncultured Pseudomonadota bacterium | reverse complement strand
GAAGTCATCCATACCTGCCGACAGGCATTTTTCCCGCTCGTCATTGGAAGCGTGGGCGGTTAAGGCGACAACAGGAATTCGAACGCTATTTTGGGTTAATTCCAGGCCGCGCAGGATACGTATAGCCTCGTAGCCGTCCATGACCGGCATTTGACAATCCATCAACACTAAATCGTAACTCTGTTGATCAAGCATATCGAGAGCCTCTTGACCATTCTCCGCCAAGTCCGGCCGGCATTGGAACTTACCCAGCATGGACACGATAACCTTTTGATTTACCTTATTATCTTCGGCCACCAAGATGCGTTTGCCACTGTAACTAAGCTGATCTTCAAGGATTTTGGCAGGCGCCGCCGCTTTGCTGACGGATGCTTGCAGGGCGCTGGAGATAGCTTCGAACAAGTAAACTTGCCGGACCGGTTTTAATAAGGTCTGGGCGAAGCCCAATTTCAACCGGTCCGCCTCCGTTCCTAAGCCGCCGGAAGACAGCAGCAGGCGCGGTGTGGCGGAAATAAGCGGATTCTCGGAAACAGCCCGGGCCAACGCATAGCCGTCCATATTGGGCATGTGCAAGTCCGTCAATAAAATATCATAGGCTTGATCGTCTTTGGCGGCTCTTTCAAGCTTCAGCAAAGCCGCCGCCGCGTTATCGGTTTCACTAACGGATATCCCCCAATGTTCGAGATAATGATGCAAAATTTTTCGGTTGGTGGCATTGTCGTCGACAATTAACGCACGTTTGCCGGAAAGATCGGTAACCTGAGACATCGTAGTGCTGTCAATAGTTTCCAAAGGCAAACTAAACCAAAAGCAAGAGCCATGCCCCGGGGCGCTTTCCACGCCAATGGTTCCCTGCATGATGTTGATTAAATTTTTACTGATGGATAAGCCAAGGCCGGTTCCGCCAAAACGGCGGGCAGTCGAGCTGTCTGCTTGAGAAAACGGTTGAAACAGGCGGCCCTGCGCTTCCGGGCTCAGGCCGATACCGGTATCCTTGACTTCAAAACGCACAATGGTTTTGCCGTCGGCTGATTCTTGCGCAAACGCCTTAATGGAAACTTCGCCGTGGTCGGTAAATTTGACGGCATTGCCAATTAAATTGGTCAGTACCTGGCGAATGCGGTTAGGATCGCCTTGCCAGCGTTGCGGCAGCTCATAAGGCAAAAAACAATTGAGTTCCAGGCCCTTGTCATGGGCGCGGCCGGAGATCAGCGCGCAGACTTCCTCAACCAAGATTGGTAGATTGAATTCAATGTGTTCCAGCTCAATTTTACCGGCTTCCAGTTTGGAAAAATCCAGAATATCGTTAATAATGATCAGCAAAGATTCAGCGGAATTAGCGGCTGTTTCTATCAAATCCTGCTGTTCACGCGTCATTTCAGTATCTTTCATCATGTCCAGCATCCCCAAAACTCCGTTCATGGGGGTACGAATTTCATGGCTCATATTCGCTAAAAATTCGGCCTTGATTTTAGCCGCTTGCTCAGCAGCGTCACGCGCCGACTCCAAGGTTTTATTAGCCTGTTCCCGCAAAAGCGCCAGCGCCAGCATATCGCCAACTTGCTGCAGCATGGTCAGGCGGGAATCAATCTGCACGGGATTAGGATCGGTATAAAGAAACAAAACACCCAGGGTGTCGCCGCCTGAAACAATGGGCACAACATAATGGCCATGCGCCTTCGCGCCATTTAAGACGTGCTCATGGCCGGGATCGCAAAAACATTCATCGGCCACTATCAATTCTTGAGAAACGGCCGCTCGCCCACATAAATTCTCGCCGTAAGGAATTCGTTGCTCCTGGTGGATAAATTCTTCGTTGAACTTGCCGTGCGCTACGAACAAATCCAGACAATCCTGATCGGGAGCTTTAAGATACACTTGGCCTTTACCCTGCAAATCAAACGATTTCAGACTAGACAAAATCTCCAGAATTTGAGTAATTCGCCGTTTAAACGGCAATGTTTGCTGCAATGCCTCTGAAATGGCGAGACGTGCGTAAGTGTCCGCATTTGCCATCAGCTGGGTTTGTTCCTTAATCACCAGCTCGGATACGTCCCGTTGAATTTGCACATAACCAAGCAATTCGCCGCTATCATTGATTATGGTGGTAATACTGACATCCGCCCAGTAATCCAGCGCATCAGCGGGCGTGGCCTGGCCTGTCATGTTCAACGGTTCGCCATTACGCCGGTTGAGCAGACGCCCGCTCCAGGCTTTGCCTTGCCGTAAATGACTATAGATCTGCGCCAATGTGGCGGGGTCAGCATTAGGACTGTCAAATAAATCCGGCGCTCTCCCCACAATTTGTTCTGCTTTCCATCCGGTAAAATGACATAAAGCCGGATTGACGTATTGAATATAACCATGTCGATCGGTGACCACAATCATTTCGCTGCTGGCGTCCAGCGCTCTTTTTAGCGTTGACAGCCGGTTTTCATTTTCTTTGATTTTGGTAATGTCACGGCGCATGGAAATGTATTGCGTAGGTTTACCGTCGCCTCCCAACAAAGGTACGATGGTGGTGTCAACCCAATAAAACAAACCCTGTTTGCTGCGATTGCAGATCTCGCCTTGCCACGCCTTACCTTGGCTAATGGTTAACCACATATTACGGAAAAAATCCTTGTCGTGATAGCCGGAGTTGACGATGCGGTGATCCTGACCCAGCAGTTCGCTTTCACTATAGCCCGAAACTTCGCAAAATTGCCGGTTTGCATGGGTAATACGGCCTTTAAGATCGGTAATGCTGACCAGAGCGTGAATATCCATGGCGTTCAATAATTGCTGAATTTCCTGAATGTATTGTTCATTGCTGACTTGCTGGTCATCGATCTTTTTTGCCAAAGGCCGCAACGACAACCGCCAAATCAGAGGCGCGGCAATGACTGAAAGTAACAGCGTATCGGCGGCAGTTTCCTGCATTGGCGTAAAGACAACCCCCCATTGCGGCAGTTTCTCTAATAGCAGCATCACCAATCCTTCCGCTATTGCAATCACACTGCTGATAATAAACAAAGAGAAAATAAATAAATGTTTGAGGGTTTTTTTCATAGCTTGCAGATTAACCGGAAGGATACTTAAACATAGTCCAAATCAACCTTCCCGGCAACAACCGTCAATTTAACGCATCCAATGACTCAAAATTGCAATACACTCATTACGGTCCCCGGCCAATAATTGCTGCTTAGCCTACGGAATACAGGTGCGATTTGCTTGGGTAATCGCACATTTCCAAGTTAACATTCTTCCGATTAGGTTGTCTCTAATCGGAGCAAACGGTGGGCAAAGCTTTTCTGCCCACCGTTTAGGGGCAATAGCTTTAATTCCGAGTGGACTGATGACTTTGGCGCCATTGTTTAAATTCTGCTAGTAATTCGTCTTCTTTGAGACCTAACCGAATTAATTCATCATCCATGCGTTTTCCGGCTTCTACTAGCGCTTTTCGCTGATCTTGTCCGGATTTTTTAGGAATTGGAATAAAAAATCCGATAGTTTGTCCATGACGCGTGACTTCAAGAGTTTCAGTGGATTCAAGAAATAATGAAAGCTTTTCACGCAGTTCGCGAACACCAATACGTTGAGTCATAATGATTCCCCTAAATAAGAACATAATTGCGTACACAATACGGTGCATAATATATTAAGCAGACAACTCCGTCTATACTTTTCGTCTTAAAATCCGTGGCTGCCCCGAGCTTATGGCCATAGGGCGTATTAGCGGAGCGTAATACGCCGGATGATCGAAGGCCAACATGCGGCGCAATACGGCTAGCGCCTATTGCGCCCTATGCGCTGTTAACTTCGGGTTGCGCAGCAGGGCATATCTGAATTGCCATTCATCCTGCTGGTCGACACTTTCAATAAAATTGATTTCGCCTTGCCCGCTGTAGGCCACGGGTATGCCGTCCCGGTATAAAACGCGTTGGCCTTGTTGACTGGCTATGCGCTGCCCGGGCGTCACCACGCCGGTTAAATTCAAGGGGTCCGCCGCGCTGATAGCAAGCAGATCGCCGCGTTTGGGTTGTTTGCGTACGTCTCTCAAAGCGTTGACTGCATCCGGCAAGGCATACTGCTCCCCTGCGAAGCCTTGCACAAAACGGCCGCCGCGCAATTCACCGCGCGCTTCCATGCGCCGGAACGCA
>CAVUMJ010000114.1:0-5665 GCA_963741375.1 uncultured Pseudomonadota bacterium | reverse complement strand
CGAAAGTGCAAGAGGAATTAGCGCATATTCATACTTTACAGACTGATAAGCTCACTAAAAACGCTAAAGTTAGTCAGGAAGTTGCGGATATTAATGCTGCTGAAGCCGGCTTGGAAAGGGCGGCGAAAGATTTACGGCGTTTTGGTAATCTGGTTGCGGACGGAGCAGTGTCGATGCAAAGCCGGGATAGCGCAGAAGCTAGTCATAAGCAGGCGCTGGCCCAACGTGATAAGGTCCTCTCAGCCAGAACGGAAGCGGAAAGCGGTTTGTTAGGCGTTGATGCGCAAATTTCAGAGAGCCGAGCCGCACTTAAGGCCAACCAGGCTCAGGTAGAGCTGGCAAAAATCAATTTAGGCAATACCAAAATGATTGCGCCTATGACGGGTATTATTGGCAATCGTACCGTGCAAGTTGGGCAATTGCTCAAACCGGGTGCAGTACTGGCTTATCTGATTCCGGAAAATAGCGTGTTTGTAGAAGCCAATTTTAAGGAAACCCAAATCACTGATATGCGTGTTGGACAACAAGTGGAGATTATGGTTGATGCCTATCCTGATCATGTGTTTAGCGGTGTTGTCGATAGCTTTTCTCCGGCTTCAGGTTCGGAATTCAGTCTGTTGCCGCCGGAAAACGCCACTGGTAATTTCACCAAGATTGTACGCCGCGTGCCGGTCAAAATTGTTTTCCAGCCGGATAATTTGTTTAACCAATTAAAACCTGGTCTGTCATCAACTGTTAAGGTCAAGGTACGCTAGCATGATGAGTAACCTGACAGATTCGGTGAGTGAAGAGCCCAATTCAGCTCTTTCCGCTCAAAATCCGGCAGAAGCTGAGGAGAAATCCCTAAGCTTTCAAGAATGGATGGGTTTTTTTGCCATGGTGTTCGGCATTTTTATGGCTATTCTCGATATTCAGATTGTCGCCAGTTCTCTGGAACAAATCCAGGCAGGCTTATCGGCAACTCAGGACGAAATTAATTGGGTGCAGACTGCCTATCTGGTTGCGGAAGTAGTGATTATTCCACTATCGGGCTGGCTGGCGCGGGCATTGTCGACAAGATATCTTTTTGTCATATCCTGCGCCGGTTTTACTTCAATGAGCTTATGCTGCGCCTTATCCTGGGATTTAACGTCTATGGTGGTATTCCGTACTTTACAGGGTTTTTTTGGCGGAGCCATGATACCGACGGTGTTTGCGGTTATTTACACCATGTTCCCTTCCCGGTTGCAGCCGGCGATGGTTATCGTGGTGGGTATGGTTGTGACGGTGGCGCCTACAGCCGGGCCAATATTGGGGGGGTATCTTACCGAAGTGATGTCATGGCAGGCTTTGTTTCTGGTGAATTTGTTGCCGGGGATTTTGGTTTCGATTTTTGTCTGGCTTTATGTTCGGGTCGATCAGCCGGAATGGGCTTTATTGGAGAAAATTGATTTTCGAGGCATTTTATATATAGTGGTTTTTTTGGGAAGTTTGCAATATGTTCTTGAAGAAGGCGTTAAAGAGCAATGGTTTGAGAGCAGAGAAATAGTTCTTTTTACTGTACTTTCGGTCATTGCTGCGGGCATGATGCTCTATCGGGAGTTAACGATTGAGCATCCTATAGTTGATCTATGGGCTTTTCGAAATCGAAATTTTGCGGTAGGTTGCATTTATAGTTTCATCCTTGGTATTGGTTTGTATACCTTAATGTTTTTAATGCCGGTGTATTTGGCAGGAGTTATCAGATTAAACAGTTTGCAGATCGGCATGTACATCATGGTGACCGGTTTGTTTCAATTGATATCCGCATTTTTGGCAGGACCTTTATCCAAGATTCTGGACTCACGCTTAATGATGGCTATGGGTTTGAGTTTATTTGGTTTGGGTTGCTGGATAAATGGTAATCTGACAGATGAGGCGGCCTATTGGGAATTTTTTTGGCCGCAGGCGATGCGAGGCTTTGCTTTGATGTTCTGTTTTTTGCCTATCAATTCTTTGGCTTTAGGCACTTTACCGCCTGAAGAGGTGAAGAACGCCAGTGGCCTATATAATCTGATGCGGAACCTGGGCGGGGCAATAGGTTTGGCGGTTGCAAATACCTTGCTGATTCAATATAACAAGGAAAACTTTGCTATTTTAAGAGAGCATGTCAGTTCAGGATCTCCGCAAACTCAAGCTATATTGACGGCTTTACAGGAAAAAATGGCTGTGTTAGGCATTGCCGATAGCGATTCTGCAGCCTTAAAGCAATTGACTGATATGGTCATGCGTGAAGCGGAAGTGTTAACCATGAATAGCTTGTACCATCTAATGGCGGTAACGTTTTTTGTTTCGTTATTATTGATGCCATGGGTAAGCAAGGTTAATGTCAGCTCGGCTGGCGGCGAGACGCATTAAATAACTTGTTATTGAGGCTTTTTCATGGTGCTGCCGGCAGGTTTAAAAGTATGTAAATCCACTTTTAGTTCAGTATTTTCGGTTGCGCATCCCCAAGCTAGCTGTTGATCCTGCGTATAGCGTTTACCGAGTTTCCAGGCAATTTCTGCGCGAGCTAATTCCACGCCTAAATAAAAAGCGTGGCCGCCATCTTTTTCAACCTGTAAGGCCGGATATAATTCGAACGGGTCATTAGCGGTATGCATGCCGTCGCGATTGTATACATGCAAACCGTCAGGGCTGATTTGAATCCGGTAACTAGGATCTTTAATCTCGGCGGCAAATGCTTCAATTTCATCGCGGTTATAGGGAAATGGCGAGTGATCATGGATGGTTAGCAAATCATTGGCGATATGTTTTGGCAGACTGTTATGCTGTTTGGCGGCATACATGATACGCCGGGCGCGATCAGCTTCGCGTATGGCGCGGCAGGCATGATGACTGACTTCCGTCGCCAAGATGTGATTGATGTTCAGTTCTGAGCAAATCGCCAGCATTAGCGCATTCATACCGCAGGTATCGGCATGAGTCAGTTCGGTAATATTGCCAACACCCATCATCATTTCCAGTTCAGGGTAGTTCTTCCGGAAAGTGTAATTACGGACTATCGATTCAGTAAATCCAAAGTGTATGGGATCAAGAATAGGGTCAACGATGAATTTCCGATTTTTGTTTTGCAACATCTCAATGGCGGAATCCAGTGAATTTAAGTCGCCATGATGTTCCGGAATTAAAATTGGCGTGGCGTCGACTTCATCGGCAATCCATAAGCTTTTAGCGGTTAGGCTGAGCAAATAGTCGGCCCCGGCCCGGGCGCCGCAAATTAGATCATCATCTTCCAGAGAATCAATGCTAACCACATAACCTTGTTGTTTTAAGGCTTGAATACACTCGGTCAGATGCGGGAATAATACCCCCGGCAGACAGCCGATGTCGATGATATCCGCACCATTAGCCTGATAGTAATTTGCTCTATCTAAAATACCTTCAATACTGAGATAGGGCGCGTCGACGATTTCAGCAAATATTTTGGTTTGATACCGGCTTAAATCATATTGATGGGCTTTTTGACCAAAATATTCCGGTAAGTCTTTTAGTTCTTCCGGCCCTCTTTCAACAGGAATGCCAAGTTGATCGGACAAGGCCGCAATGTCGCCGCGGCAACGTCCGGGTATGATAATTCTGTCGGCGCCAAATGTATCTTTCAGCCGGCGGGCAATCATTTCGGTAGTCATTAAAGCAGCAACTTTAACGCCTAGTTCCAGAACTTTGTAGCTAAATTCCGGGGCCATGTTTGCCAGAATCTGCTGTAATTGTTTTTCGGCAAGTTTACCGGTTAAAAACAGTATGCGTTCAGTCATGATACTGACGCCAGGCGTTCTAAAACTGCTATTTTCAGGTTTTCAACATTATCCACAACTTGAGTGTATGGAAAATGCCTTAGTTTTTCAGTTGCTTCCAGGTCTATAGGCCGGGGGTAAACCATCACTTTTTTGTTGCCGGGCGCGGTAGTTTCTATTTCCGGCGCAATATCGCAAGGATAGACAATGCTGGGAATCTTGCATTTACCCGCTTGGGAATACAAGTTGGTAACCAGTGAATCTGAAATGCCCAGTACGCATTTTGCAACAGTGTTTGAAGTAGCAGGGGCCATGATAAATGTGTGGTAGTAACCTTTGTAAAACAAACCCACAGGAGGAGATGAGGCGGATTTATCCCGGTAAACAGGCAGTTTATCTTTAATTTCACCCAAGCTGACGCCATACATTTTTAAAACTTCCTCTCCTGCCTGACTTAGATATAAATCGACATTATCGAGTTGCAGCAAGAACTCAAGGCATTCTTCAATATAATGTCCGGAACCGGTTATGGCCCAGGCGAGGCGAGGAGGCTTCATGATGGTTTGTACTATAACAAATTAATATTATACTAAATAGTATATTGAAATGGCTGGTTTTAAGGCTTGCAGTTTAAACGGAATTTACTCAAAATAGCTTAAACCTTGAGACATGGCATTAGCAGCGCCAATCAGCCATTTGCTACTTAATTCTTAACGGGCTCATTTTCACAATAGTCGATTATTTAAATTATGGAAAATTTTGAAAACTCTGAAATGTTTCAAACTGTTTCGACTTCTAAAGCCCATGTTTTGGCATTTACCAGTGGTAAAGGCGGAGTCGGAAAAACCTGTGTGACGACTAATGTTGCATCAGCGATGGTGCATAGAGGCGCCAAGGTCTGTATTTTTGATGCGGATACCGGTTTGGCCAATATTAATATCCTTTTAGGGCTTAGACCTGAATTTACTCTTGAACATGTACTGAGTGGTGAAAAAACCATTCAGGATGTCATGATTAAAACCGGCGAAGGTTTAGCTGTGGTGCCCGGCGCCTCAGGCATCAGTGAATGCGTTAATCTGGGTGGGGAAGAGGCCAAGCGGCTGGTGGATGCCTTGGTGGAACTTGAATCAGCCTACGATTTTATTTTGATAGATACCGCTGCGGGTGTGGCGGAAAGCGTTTTGAGTTTTATTGAATCTGCGCCTTGCGCCTTTTTGGTGATAACTTCAGAACCAACCTCCTTAACGGATGCTTTTTCGTTGTTGAAAATGCTCAATGCCAGAAATTATACCGGCAGATTAAGAGTTATCGTCAATATGGCGGTTGATTATCCGGGGGCTACTGAAACTTATCGGCGATTTTCTTCAGCCGTGGAAAAATACCTGCAACTTAAAGTTGAGTATGGCGGATTTGTTTCGCGAGATGAAAATCTGCCAAGATCAGTAGCATTGCAAATGCCGGTAGTGGAACTGATTGCAAATTCTCCGGCAAGCAGATGCTTATATGCTTTGGCTGACAATATTCTAAAATATATTGGTTCGGATCAGGCTGAATCCGGTTTGGCTGAATACTGGCACAATCAAATTTCAGAAAGCGATTTTACAAATGATCAAGACAAGCCAGTAGAGCCGGCAATCACCGCCTTTTCTGAAGAACAGCCTGACGATATTCGTAACGCCGGTCAGGAGCTGGTTGGTAATATTCCCCATAAACTGTCAGTGTTGATGAAATCGCAAGCTTTGGACAGCAAACAACTTGATGACTTAATTTCCAAGTCTGTTGCGCTTTATGCTGAGGAGTTCGGCAGTTTTCCGCAATGCTTCCGGCAATTGATTTTTCGTTGGCTGGAGTCGGAAAACTATGCCGCCCCCAGAATTATTGAATTGATTTCAACTTTGGAATCGCTTTAT
>CAVUMJ010000113.1:0-9418 GCA_963741375.1 uncultured Pseudomonadota bacterium | reverse complement strand
GTGTTATGTTTGATAGCATCCATTTGGATTTTTAAAGCATTATTTCAACTGGTGTCACCAGTTAATTCCACACAAACTCAGACAGCTATTCCTCAGGAATCCGGTTCTTTAGTGGTGGTGGGGAAACTTAGCCCAATCGGTTCAGAGTCAACGGCCCCTATTTCAGAAACTCAACCGGCAATTAAATTTGAAAACCCGGCTGTATTGCAAAACCTCCCTGAAAAAAAAGCTATTGAAAATCCGCCGGAACAACTCGAAACGCCTGCAATCACGCTCAATGAAAATCTGCTTAAAAATCAGATTGATTCACAAACTTCAGATTCAAAGCAGAACTCGGCAAACAATCAAAATAGTCTTTTGGCTCAACCCACGGAGCCTGCAAAACCCAGTACTGATATTACCAAAACTGACCAAACAATCGCCGCGCAACAGATAGAGCCGCCCCCTGCACAAACGCCGGTTGTCCCAAGCCAAAATTTGTCTGAACCCAAAGCGGAACAGAATAAACCAATTGATAGTCTTGACTGGATCAATGCACAACCCGCAGAAAATTACACTTTACAAGTGATGATTTTATCAACCAAAGAAGCTGCAGTTCGCTTTCTTAAGAAAAACAAGGAAATGGATGACAAGTTAAAATATTACACTATCAACCAGAACGGTAAGGATAAATACATAGTCATTTATGGTTCATTCACAACAATTGCCGAGGCAAAAAATCTAATGGTTACCTTACCCAAAGAATTTCAAACCAGTGTTGAAAAGAAATTTAAACATATTCAAACCAAAAACAAACGCTAAGCCTAAACCAAATCAACCGAATGACAAATTTACAAAATAATTTGCTTATAAGAGCCTTGTTAAAACAATCTATTGAGCGAACTCCAGTATGGATGATGCGGCAAGCAGGACGTTATTTGCCTGAATATAGACAGGTTCGTAGCAAAGCCGGCAGTTTCATGCAGCTTTGCACCAATCCTGAACTTGCTTGTGAAGTAACTCTGCAGCCATTGGACCGATTCAATTTTGATGCGGCCATCTTGTTCTCCGATATTTTGACCATACCGGATGCAATGGGGCTGGGTTTATCATTTAGCGAGGGTGAAGGACCTCAATTTGCCCATCCGGTTAAAAGCCGAGCTGATGTGCTAAAGTTGCCGATTCCTGATCCGGAAACGGAATTGCGTTACGTCATGGATGCAGTCCGCCTGATTAAAAACAATCTGCGTGGCAGAGCGCCGTTAATCGGATTTTCAGGCAGTCCCTGGACATTAGCAAGCTATATGGTGGAAGGAAGGAGCAGTAAAAATTTTCAACTTATCAAAAGTTTGATGTTTGACGACCCTAATACTATGCATGTATTGCTGGATAAGCTGGCTCATGCGGTGGCAGCTTATCTCAATGCTCAAATTGCAGCCGGCGCCGATGTAGTAATGGTTTTTGACACATGGGGCGGTATGCTCAGCCATGATGATTATCTGGAGTTTTCGTTACGCTATGCCAGACAAGTCAGAGAATTACTGAACACCGGCCATGCCGGCAAACAAATTCCGTGCATTCTGTTTACTAAGGGCGGAGGTTTGTGGCTGGAAGAAATGGCTAATGCCGGTTACGACGCGTTAGGCCTGGACTGGCAAACCAATTTGACCACTTCAAGAACCCGTGTAGGTGAAAAAGTAGCGCTGCAGGGTAATATGGACCCTATGACGCTTTATGCCCAACCTGAAGTTATTCGAGAAAAGGTCGGCAAAGTTTTACAAGACTATGGACATGGTTCCGGACATGTATTTAATTTGGGGCACGGTATTTTACCGGATGTCCCCCCTGAACATGTTAAAGTCATGGTCGACACGGTACGAGAACTTAGCCCCCAGTACCACCTTTGACACCAATGTGGATACAAAAGCAATTGCATTTAAAGGCTAAACCACGCGGGTTTCATCTGGTTACCCACGAAATTGTCAGCCAATTGCCGGAATTACCGCAAATTCAAACAGGTCTGGCGCATATTTTTTTACAGCATACTTCCGCATCCTTGACTATCAACGAAAATGCCGATGCAGATGTGCGCCATGATCTAGAAAACTATTTTTCCAGATTGGTCAAAGAAAACGAAGCTTACTTTCAGCATACCATCGAAGGCTCTGACGACATGCCTGCTCATATCAAAAATGTACTGGTGGGCAACTCGTTAAGCCTGCCCATCTCCAGAGGGGAATTGGCTTTGGGAATTTGGCAAGGCATTTATTTATGCGAGCATCGTAATCATGGCGGCAAACGCTCCATTATCGTGACATTACACGGAGAATAACGAGAATAGGCTATATTATAATACCTGAAATATCAGTCTTAATAGCCATTAGTGGCAATGTTCTAATGGAAAACCTGAATGAAAGACAAACCAATTTATGTAACACAACCTTTTCTGCCACCGTTGGAAAAATTGATACCTCATCTTGAAAAGATTTGGGAAAACAAATTTCTGACTAATGGCGGGCCGTTTCATCATCAATTTGAACAGGCTCTTTGCGATCACCTTGGGGTAAATTTCATTAGTCTGTTCAGTAACGGCACATTGGCTTTAATCACTGCACTTCAAGCACTACGTATCACCGGTGAAGTCATCACTACTCCCTATTCATTTGTAGCTACTTCGCATGCCTTGTTATGGAACGGCATAAAACCGGTTTTTGTGGACATAGAGCCTGACACACTAAATATTGATCCGGCAAAAATTGAAGCGGCTATTACTCCGCACACTACCGCCATTATGCCGGTGCATTGCTATGGTCATCCTTGTGATGTTAAAGCTGTGCAGAGAATTGCCGATATTTATAATTTAAAAGTAATTTACGACGCTGCTCACGCATTTGGCGTAGAGGATCAAGAAGGCAGTATATTGAGACACGGGGATATGTCTGTTCTAAGCTTCCATGCCACAAAAGTTCTTAATACCTTTGAGGGTGGCGCTATTGTTTGTGCTGACGCCAACAGCAAAATCCGCATTGATCGCTTGAAAAATTTTGGCTTTGTTGACGAGGTTACCGTGGCCGCCCCAGGAATCAACGGCAAGATGAGCGAATTCAATGCAGCACTTGGGCTATTGCAATTGGAATATATAGATGGCTGCATTGCCAATCGTCACAATATTGATGCCGCGTATCGCCAACGTTTGAACGGAATAAAGGGTATACGTTGTTCCAAGGATTCTGGTGAAAAAAAGGCCAATCACGCTTATTTCCCGATACAGGTTGAAAATGAATACCCAATCAGCCGTGACGAACTTTACAATAAATTAAAAGCAGCCAACTTTCATGCCCGCCGCTATTTTTACCCATTGATTTCTGAATTTCCCATGTACCGGGGCATGCCTTCCGCCAATAGGCATAATTTACCGGTAGCAACCATTGCGGCCCAACAAACTTTATGCCTGCCAATTTATCCTGATTTGGAGTTGTCTGTGGTGGACGAAATTACTGACATCATAAAAAATCCACAGAAATGACTGTCTCAAAAAGCAATTTGGCTATCATGCAGCCATACCTGTTTCCCTATATAGGTTATTTTCAACTCATGTCAGCTGTAGACAGATTTGTGGTTTTTGATGATGTCAATTACATTAATCGCGGCTGGATTAATAGAAACAGGATTTTACTAAATGGCGCTGCATATACATTCACTGTGCCATTACTGGCAGCCAGTCAAAATCGGTTGATTTGTGAAATTGAGCTGGTTAAAGAAACAATTTGGCGCGACAAATTATTACGTACGCTGCAGCTTGCTTACAGTAAGGCGCCCTTTTATGCGTTGACTGCCGAGTTGCTGGGAAGCATTATTCAATTTCCGACACAGCGGTTGGATGAATTTTTATTAAACAGTCTGCGGGAATTGACTCGTTATCTAGCCCTGGATTTGGAAATTGTCGCGACATCCCGCAAATATCAAAACTCCCATCTTAAAGGCCAGGAACGAATCCTGGACATTTGCTTAAAAGAACAGGCTGCTAAATATATAAATCCGATAGGCGGTGTTGAGTTGTATGACAAAGACACATTTTCGGCTAAAGGTGTTGAGTTGTTTTTCCTGAAATCGCGCCCTATCGATTATCCGCAGGGTAAAGCAGAACATATACCTTGGCTTTCCATCATAGACGTACTGATGTTCAACGACGCCAACTCTTGCCGTCAATTACTTTTAGAAAAGGATTTGTTATGAATCAGGGTAAGCACAAATCGATTATTTCTCACTATGAAGACTGTCTGGCCAAGCATGGCGATACTCACTTAGGAGTGGATTGGCCTAATGAAAAAGACGCCGAAACCCGTTATTGGATTATGCTGGATATGATTCCAAAAAAGCATAAACATTTAAGTTTGCTGGATTTTGGCTGTGGCGCATCTCATTTATATGAGTATATGCTACGCAATAATTATAATGAAATCGATTATTGCGGACTGGATGCTTCAGAAGCATTTTGCGCCATTTCTCAGAAAAAGTACCCTCACAACCAGTATTATTGCCTGGACATTTTAGCCGAACCGGAAAGTTTGGGAGATTTTGATTTTGTGGTGATGAATGGGGTTTTCACTGAAAAATGCAATTTGAACTTTGAGGAAATGTTTGAATACTTCAAACAAATGTTGAGGGTGATTTTTCCCAAAGTTAATATCGGAATCGCATTTAATGTGATGTCCAAGGCAGTTGATTGGGAAAGAGACGATCTTTTTCATTTACCAACAGATTTATTAATCAATTTTTTGACTAAAGAACTTTCCCGTCATTTTATCATTCGAAACGATTACGGTTTATATGAATATACCGTCTATCTGTTTAAGGAGCCACTATGTCTAAGATAGTCATTTTTGGTATAAAAGACTTTTCCGAACTGGCGCATTATTACCTTGGGCATGATAGTCCTCACGAAGTAGTAGCTTTTAGTGTCAACAAAAATTTCGTTCCTGAAAATGCCATGTTTTGTGGCCTGCCAGTTGTGGCTTTTGAAGAAGTTGAACAGATTTATCCTCCGCACAGTTTTAGTTTTTTTGCACCCATGTCTCCCAAAAATATGAACCGTGACAGAGAAGCGATTTTTCTTGAAATAAAAGCCAAAGGATATAACTGTATTAGTTATATCAGCAGCCACGCCACTCTATTTGATAATAAAATCGGTGAAAATTGTTTTATTTTGGAGGACAATACCATACAGCCATTTACCGTTATTGGCGATAATGTGGTGTTATGGAGCGGCAACCATATCGGTCACCACGGCATCATACGTGATCATGTCACGTTTACCTCTCATGTAGTCATGTCCGGACATTGCGATATTGGCGCTTACAGCTTTTTTGGCGTCAATGCCACTTTGCGTGACGGCTTACGTATTGCTGAAGGCAGTTTCATCGCCATGGCGGCAGCGATATTCAAAGACACCGAAGCTTGGGGAGTCTATAAAGGCAATCCTGCAATTAAAGCAGATATACCCAGCACAAAAATCAAATTTTAACTTTGTAGGTGCATTTTGGGACAAATTAACTGGAAAAAATGCGGTCTCATCTATAATGTCGACAAACGTCTGCCTTGGGCCAGTTCTCACGCCCAGATACCGACTGTTGATGTCGAGTCTGAGCAATGCTTGACTATTTTGTTTAGCAGCAGAGACGCTGCTAATCGTAGTTTGATAGCCAAAATGCAGGTGGACGCCGCCTGTCCGGCAAATATTCTGGAAATCAACCCTGAACCTTTATTAAGTCTGGGGTTGCCCGGTACATTTGATGATTGCGGCTTGATGCCTTCATCAATTGTTAATTGGCAAGGATTAAAATATCTTTATTACATCGGCTGGAATGTTCGCAATACCGTGCCTTATCACAATTCAGTGGGATTAGCCGTCAGTGAAGATAACGGACAGTCTTATCGGCGCATGTTTGCAGGTCCCGTGATGGATAGAACTGCCCAGGAACCTTATTTCTGTGCTACTACTTGCGTCAGAATAGAAAACGGAATCTGGCGTAACTGGTATCTGTCATGTACAGACTGGCAGGAGATAAACGGACGAATGGAACCGCTTTATCATCTGAAATACGCCGAATCCGACGATGGGATAAACTGGCGCAGAGAAGGCAGAATTGCCATTGATTATTGCCATCCTGAAGAAGGCGGCATAGTCCGGGCAAGTGTGTTGAAAGATAGAGAACTGTATCGTATGTGGTATTGCTATCGTAGCCACACTGATTACAGAATTGATAAGACAAACAGTTACCGGATTGGTTATGCCGAATCTAATGATGGCCTAAGCTGGTTACGTCTGGATGATCAAGCCGGCATCCATCTTGGTGACAAAGGTTGGGATTCATTCATGCAAGCATATCCGGAGGTTGTCGATGTCGGAGAAAACCGCTACCTATTTTACAATGGCAATGGTTTTGGTGAATCCGGATTTGGCTATGCCATGGCAATCCAATAAATCTCATTACGATTTAACCCGAGATCAATCCACGATTTGACCAAATATTCTATTCAAACCACCTTTAACTTCAGTTTTATCAAATTCATCAAACGGGGTATATGAACAATAGCCCAAAACAATCTTTTCATCATCATCCAGGTGCTCAAACTGAGACGCGGAAATGGATCTTGGGTAATCAAAGCCTTGTTTAATATACCATCGGCAAAAAGTAGCAATTAACGCCCAACGATCTCTGTTTACCTTGTTCTCAAGAGTGGCGTGCCATATTCTGCTATCCCATATTACGATATCCCCTGCTTCCGCCTCAACAGGGATAGCGCTAGCATTGTCGCCTTGCGGAGCGTACTCACCAGTTTGATGAGATTTGGGTACAATCAGCGTACAACCATTGTCTACTTTGGAATCATTCAGAAAAACAATAGATTGAACAACAGATGTATAGTTTCCGGAATAAGGAATGAACGAGTCTATATGGTAAGGCATTGCATCCAGTGAACTGCGGAGAAGCATGGCCCGTAGTATGTAATTGGGTAAATCTTTTGGAATAGCCGAATAATACTGATCGTTCAATAATCCTTTGATTACTTCGCCTTGAATATTTCTGATAAATAACCGCAGTGCGTCAGGTCTCTTCAAAGCAACATTATAGATAGTTCTGCCATAACCATTTAAACGCTGTTGATTACGTAACAAATTCGCTTGTTGTTCTTCCGAGTATTGGAATGATTGGGTAAACGCCAGCAAATCCTCTACCACTGCAGGATCAACAGCGTTCTTGATATGAACAAAGCCATTTTGCCTAACTTGATTAACGTGGTTAGTTGCTTCTAAAGATATCATTTAATTACCTTAACAAAATAATGAATGCTATTAAGCCTAATTTTGGCTATCTGTTAACCAAAATAACAAAGTAGCCTGATCAATCTGTGCAGGTTGTTCTAAAACCTTCATTGAATTAAGTAGCCAGAGACTTTATTGAAAATCACATGCTTGAACGTTAAACCTTAATCATAACAAGGACAACTGCTTTATAAAAATGCTACTTTTAAAGTGTAGCTCAGCTTACGGATGTTCGCTAAAATTTCATCAAGACTTCAGCTTTGTAGTAAATGCTCCTTTACCCAATGATTTAGTGAAGTATTACTGTAGCATTGATACAATTGACCGGTCTTTGCCGCTTACTGGTTAACTTGCTAAATATGTGAATTAGCTGTATTTGATATGTATGTAAAATTATTGCAGGATAAATTATTTACCCGCTTTAATTTTGTTATTCCTTGTGCCAAGATGTTGATGCTGATTAGCTTAGCAATTTATATAGTGTTTATGATATCTAGCAATTTAGAATTTTTTAATGACTTTTGGAACAAAAATTACTTAAATTTCTAGTAGATTTTTGAATAAACAAAATATCCCAATCCAGTAATATTGTTAGCATTAAGCTGATTACTGCATTTTTACAGTAGCGTTCCTAATAATACTTTACTTTCTTATCCATAATACCTAAGGTGGTGTATGTCTCCTGAATTAAGTAGTTATAAATTTGATGGTTTTTTCATCGCCAAAGGTCTGCTTGATACCCCTAGCATTACCCATGTCTTGGACTCATTTAATAAAACCCTAACTGATCAATTAACCGCCATTTCGAAGACGGAAAAAATCAATGATACATTTCATGGTCTTAAAACCTTGTACCATCTGGACATTGAACGCTATAAAAAAGTTGTTGGAGCTCTTTGGCGCAAAGAAACTGTTTATCGTTTAATGCATGATCTAAGAATTATCAATTTTTTAACCGAGAAATTTGGCTGGCAAGACTTGTTTGTTCCTGGCGGACAGGTTGTTCATATTATGGCCAATGAACTAAAAATTCCAAATGGCTATTTTGGTCTGGTTCCTCATCAGGATTTCCCTTCAGTACAAGGGAGTCTGGATGGACTTGTTGTTTGGATACCTTTAGTCAAGGTAGACAAGCATAATTTTCCACTGGAAGTAATTGCCGGCAGCCATAAAGCCGGACTGATACCCATGTCTGAAACAAGCAGCATCAGTTGGGAAATTGACAATAATTGCTATGACGATCAGAAGTTCGTTCCAGTAGAAGTTGAAGTGGGCGATGTTGTTTTCATGTCAATGTTTACTATTCACCGTAGCTCAATTAGTGGAGAAGCCGGCCGGTTTCGGATAGCAATGTCCAGCCGATTTGATAATGCGGATGAGCAAACTTTTATAAATCGGGCATATCCAACAGCATACCTACGTTCGGTTCATAGAGAACAATTTATTAAAGATTTTCCTAGTCAGGAATTAGTTGCAAACGTTTTCCGTCATAATTAATGCAGCAAATTGATAACTATTTAAAATCTAAATTATGAGATCGCAAATCCTGCGGTAAAGCTTGTTTAACCAATGTTCAAGCTTGATAAACAACACAGTTGACCGGCAAATTTCTTAGGGTATAGTAAATTTGTCTTAATAGGTGTAGAATTAATCGCTGAAAATTAAAGGAAAGCGATAATGTTATTGGGTTTTTTACTTAGTCAAGTTACGTATTGCTCTTGGTCGTACTTCATCTCCTTGATGACGGAATCAGGAATGATATATAATAGTTCCTAATGAATGTATGGATGAGAGAACTTGTATCAGTCCCAATGCTATTGGAGCTGTTGTTAACTGCTTATATGATTAGTTGGACTAATACTTCGGCCGCAAAATGAACAATAGAGCACGATTAGATTCTCACTTTTGTACTACCGTTAAGTCAAGAATCAACACTCACTGTTGATGGCACCAAGTTCTATCTGAAGGTACAAAACATTGCCACTCAGGCAGGTAATGAAATGGCTGTTCTTGAAATGCTAAAGAACAGAGAATATCAGTTAGTTACCACCATACCTGTAATAATATCTGTACAAGCCTTATTAGTTGAGTGGGTGAGTGAAGGACAATCTG
>CAVUMJ010000112.1:0-3932 GCA_963741375.1 uncultured Pseudomonadota bacterium | reverse complement strand
TAGTGTTATGTAGTACCTGGTTCAAGTTTGGTCTTGCTTAATTCAGCTTGATCTCGAAACTCATGTAAACCGATAGTCATATCAACTTGCGGCAGTTTAGCGTCGGCAGTATAGGTTTTAAACAACCTATCCCAACAAGATAATGAAAAACCGTAATTACTATCGGTTTCTTTGGTTAAAGCTGAATGATGAATGCGATGCATATTTGGAGTGACGATGAGGTAGCGTAACCGGCGTTCCCAGGTATTTGGAAGGCCGATATTGCCGTGATTGAATAAGGCGCAGCCGTTAAGAATGATTTCAAAGGCAATAATGCCGTTCGGATCAACGCCCAGCAATAACGCCATGGCTACCTTATAGAGCATGGAGAGCATGATTTCGAAAGGATGGAAACGGACAGCGGTAGTCGTGTCAAAATCGAGGTCACTGTGATGAACCTGATGTAATCTCCAAAACCAAAGCCAACGATGTGCGGCGATATGTTGCGCGTAAATCGCCAAATCCAGCAATAATAGACTGAGTGCAATGTTTAAACGGGTCGGGATGGGTGTTAGATTGAATAAGCCTATCTGATTCTCAGCCGCCCAGGTTGCCGCTTGCCAAGCTGCGGCGCCAACGCTGACGCGTATGACGAGGATGGATAACACGGCCAATCCCAGATTGATAGGCCAGCGGCGTTTACGGGTCGAACTTAATGTTCTTAATGGCCAGAAATATTCTGCCATGGCCATAAGCATAAAAATTCCAAAAAAACCGCCAAAGCGTAACCAAATTTCCATTAGTGCTCCTTGTAATAAAGTGCCGCAAGTCGGTTGGGGTTGGCTCCAAAGAAATAAAGTAGACGTAACCACCACATGAAAAGTATAGTTTTTAATATACCGTGTTTTTGCCAGCGTCTTGCAGAAGTAGTAACTTTTGCAGCAAGACAGCAAGGTTTGCCAATTTTATTTAAATTTTTACTGATGGCAATATCTTCCATAAGGGCAATATCAGGAAATTGACCTACGGCTTCAAAGGTTTTTTGCATCATAAACAAGCTCTGGTCACCTGTTGCAATACAGGTCAGTCTGGAGCGGAGGTTCATCATAAATGCGATGACTGAAAATAGTGGGTTGGGGTCGTCGAATTTGACATCAAAACGTCCCCAATGGTAGCCATCAGTCATTGCATTGAGAATCAGCATTAGGGCGTTGCCGGGTAAGTGAGTGTCTGCATGTAAAAACAGCAGGATGTCAGCATGCGCATGAGCCGCTCCCATATTCATTTGCTTTGCCCGGCCTCGCGGACTATGCAATACTTGATCGACAAAAGGTTTGACGATATTTGGGCTGTTGTCGATGCTGCCGCCATCGACAATCAGTATTTCAACTTTTTCTCGAAGTGCTTGCAAGCCTTTTAGTTTGGCGGCAATTTGTTCCGCCTCGTTAATGACTGGAATAATGATGCTAAGTAAAGGTTTCATGATTTAAAAATTTCCAACTGTTTTGGATACGGATATGCGCAGGCAAGGTTCTTCATAGGCGCTGGCTTCTAGTGATTGCGGCGCCAAGCATGATAATGTTCAACCCATTGCAGTAGTTTGACGGGGGTATGGGCGCGTTTCCAGGCGCCCGCGACATATTTGTTGGCTTCTGCCAGCGTGGGATAGATATGTATGGTTCCTAATATCTTATTTAGACCTATACCGTATTTCATGGCCAGCACAAATTCGGCGATCAGATCACCGGCATGTTCACCGACTATGGTCACCCCCAAAATTTTATCATGGCCGGGTTGGGTTAATACTTTAACAAAACCGTGGGCTTCGCTGTCGGCAATAGCTCTATCCAGATCGTCGATGCCGTAGGTTGAAACTTCGTAAGCGATGCCCATTTCGGCCGCATCCTGCTCATTCAATCCCACTCTGGCCACTTCCGGGTCAGTAAAAGTCGACCAGGGGATGACCGAATAGTCGGTACGAAATTTTTTGAATTGACCGAACAAGGCATTGACCGTGGCATACCAGGCTTGATGAGCAGCGGTGTGGGTAAATTGGTAAGGTCCCGCCACATCGCCGACTGCGAAGATATTGGGGTAATTGGTTTCCTGAAAGGCGTTGGTGGCTATGGTTTTTCTCGGTGATATGCTGATGTTCAGTTCATCAATACCATAACCTTTGAGATTGGCTGTACGACCAATTGCCAGCAACACTTGGTCAAACGGAATTTTAACCGGTTGATTTTGAAATTCGGCAATCAACACGTTTTCACCGTTATCAACAATGAACTCCTTTGCCGTATGCTGCAAAAGCACTTTAACGCCTTCTTGCAGAAATCGGGTCATCACCGCTACCGAGGCCTCCGGGTCTTCGCGGACCAGTAGGCGCGGCGCCATTTCTACCTGGGTGACCTGGCTGCCAAGACGGGCGAAGGTTTGGGCCAGTTCGCAACCAATAGGGCCGCCTCCCAATACCAGCAACCGTTTTGGTAAGGTTGTTAAATTCCACACGTTATCGGATGTCAAATATTCAATCTGTTTGATACCGGCGATGGGCGGCACAAAGGGCTTGGCGCCGGCAGCAATCACGATGGAGCGTGTGGTTACGGTCCGACTGCCTTGATCCGTGGTGATTTGCACTTCCCATGGCGAAATGATTTTCGCATCGCCTTGCACCACCTCTACACCCAGTTCGGTATAGCGTTCTATGGAATCGTGCGGCTCTACGGTTTTGATAACCGATTGAACTCGCGCCATGACGACCGCAAAATCAAAATCTGCACTGGCCGATTCGAAGCCAAAATCCTTGGCCCGGCGCATTTGCGCCAGCCATTTAGCGGAACGTATCAAGGCTTTTGACGGAACGCAACCGGTGTTTAGGCAATCGCCGCCCAGTTTGTGTTTTTCAATTAAAGTCACTTTGGCTTTGACAGCGGCTGCAATATAGGCGGAAACCAAACCGCCGGCGCCGCCACCGATAACCACCAGATTATTTTCGAAACAGCTGGGTTTTTTCCAGGCGGCATAAACTTGACGTTTTTTAATTATGTCGCTCAACTTCCTGGCCAGTAATGGAAAAATGCCCAATAAGGCAAAAGAAGCCAGTAATACCGGCGATAATATGCCGCTGAGTGAGTTAATAGCGGCCAACTGGGTGCCGGCGTTGACATAAACGATGGTGCCGGCCAGCATGCCGATCTGGCTGACCCAGTAAAATGTGCTCATTTTAATTGGCGTGAGGCCCATCGCCAGATTGATCATGAAAAACGGGAACACCGGAACCAGACGTAGGGTAAACAGGTAAAAAGCCCCGTCGCGAGTCACCCCTTCGTCTATCAATTTTATGCGCTCGCCAAATCGGCTTTTGACTAGGTCACGAAATAAAAATCGCGCGGCCAAAAAGGCCAATGTCGCGCCCAGGGTCGAGGCAAAAGACACGATGATCGTGCCCCATAACAGGCCAAATACCGCGCCGCCAGCTAAAGTTAAAACGGTAGCGCCGGGTAACGATAAGCCGGTGACGGCGATATAAAGCAATCCATACAGGATCATGGCCGGCATCGGATGGGCTTGACGATAGGATTCAATTGCATCCTGTTGCGATTTGAAACCTTCCAGCGTTAGATAATGCTGCAGGTCAAAGCTAAAAAATAAGCTGGTTAAGGCCGCGATCACAAAAATTAGGATCATTCTGTGAGATTTCATGATTCGATTCCAATATATGGGCAGGAAGGCCCCACCAAATTTGATATTCCGGGAACAGTTAATTTTTTCAACCGACTAGCGTTTCTCAGTCGGCTGATAGGGATTGGTATGGCATCTTTTAATTAGAACTATTAACAGACCAATCGTAATCGATATTGGTTCTAATTTTTAGATCGGGTAAATCGGTTTTATAGTGTTTTATAAAAGCCGCTACTCCACCTTTTACGGCAAAATCCTTTTCAAACCAGTCA
>CAVUMJ010000111.1:0-11246 GCA_963741375.1 uncultured Pseudomonadota bacterium | reverse complement strand
TTTTATATTCGGACAGGTCTGTTGATATAAAATGCAGTATTTGATTTGTAACTATTCAATTTTTTTTACGATTACCAATGACAATATTTAGCCTATACTCAAACTTTTATAGTTTAATTAATTAACATGGAAGATAAACTACAAATATTTCCCTATTTTCAGCCTATAGTTAGTGTGGCGAGTGGCAGAATCATAGGATATGAAGCGCTAGCCAGACAGATGGACAAACAAAATCGGGTGATTTCCGCCGGCGGGTTGTTCTCCTCAATCAAGCTGGACCCCAAGAAACGAATTGATCTTGACCGTCAGGTTAGAAGACAGGCGTTAGAGAAATTTTCAGAACTGGATGACAACACCTATCTGGCGCTGAATATTTCCGCTGCCTGGATAGACAATCTGCGCCAGTTAACTGCCTCGCCCACACTGAAAATGCTGAATGAGCTGAATATAGACCGTGAGCGTATTATTGTTGAAATTACCGAAGCGCACGCCGACATCAACAAGCTGCGGGAAATTGTCAAACACTATCGCAAACAGGGCTTGCGGGTGGCTTTGGACGACTTCGGTTCCGGCTCATCCCAACTTGAAAGAGTTCTGGCTATACATCCGGATATTATCAAAATCGATATGCAGTTATTCAAGAAAGCCAGTAAAGGCGGCTTGGCGTCCGATATTGTGCAGATGCTGACACGCTTGGGAAAACGCACAGGCTGCCAGATTATCTGCGAGGGTGTGGAAAATGAATCGGAGTTTTTATTCGGTTTAAACTGCGATGCCCAATTTATGCAGGGGTTTTTATTTTCCGGGGCGGAACCGGAGTTTAAATCCCCTGTGCTTTTTGAAAAACATATCGCCTCTTTAAGGGGCAAGTTTTTTAAAAATAGCGTCAGTAAAGTGCATAAAAATATTGATTCCATTAGTTCAACAAAATTATTGATATATAAGCTTAAAGATGCTTTGCAGGTGGATTTTAACCTGAATGAGCTGGCTAAATGGAATTTTGGAGAAAGTAACGTGCTGCGATTTTATCTTTGTGATAATGAGGGCAGACAAATTTCCCCTAATTTTAATTTTAAAGAAAACCAGTGGTATTCCGATCCGCGTAAAATTAATTTTAACTGGTCATGGCGGCCTTATTTCTTTCAGCTAATTGCGCTGGAAAAATATGGCGACTCCGGACGTATCGTCACCTCAGACAGTTATCATGATTTTGATACGGAAATGCTTTGCAAAACCGTAGCTTTGCGGCTGGATGAAGCGCGGATATTGCTGACGGATATTAGGGCGGAAGAGTAGTGGTGTTTTTAACATTAATAATTTATCGTCTGCATGTCTAATCCGCTGGATACAGCGACACCACAAACGGCTATGGCCGTTGGGGTGTCGTTTTATCGATTTGTATGTCTAATGTCCTACATCACCTGGCGCGTTTTCGCCTATTTCGATCGGAAATCCAATAAATGATCCGTATCAACAATAAAACCGCCAGCCAGGCTGCAAACGTTAATGGCTTGCTTAGGTCTTTTTTTACCAGCCAGATAAAATGCACTACCCCGGCGATGGCGATGATATAAATCAGGCTATGCAGCCGGCGCCAGCGCTTGCCGCCCAGTTTCGCCATCATAGCCTGAGTGGAGGTGATGGCTAGCGGTATCATTAACACGAAAGCGGCAAAACCAATGGTGATGTAAGGCCGTTTTAGAATGTCCGCACTGATTGCCGGCCAGTCGAAAAACTGGTCCAACACCAGATAAGTTGAAAAATGCAGGCAGACGTAAAAAAAACCGAACAAGCCCAACATGCGTCTAAGCCTGGTTAACCATAGCCAGCCCGTTAGTCTGCGTAGCGGCGTTACCGCCAGAGTGATTAATAAAAATGTCAGCGTCCAATACCCGGTGCGATGAGTGATTCTTTCTATGGGATTAGGGCCAAGTTGATTTTGCCAGGCTGCATTCAGCAAAATCAATAATGGGCAAAGCCCAAGCAAAAAACAGAGTCGTTTTATCCAGGTCAACTGCCTGGGGCTAAGTGATATTGCGGACAATGACATTAGAAATTTTGACTTAAATCCATGCCGGTATAAAAGCTGCGCTACTTGTATAGAAAATCTTGGCAGGCGTGATGCTTAATTCAGAGGCAGGCTGTTTATTGTGATTAGTCATGGAATTTGCCGATATAAAAATCCGGATGGTATTTGTAGTAAGCAGACTATACCTTAAACGAAAAATTCCGAATGTAACAAAACAGGTGAACAATACGACAATTTTAATGCTGATTTAAACCCCTGAGGAAGGTGACTATAGTATAATCGCTGTTTAGATTAGTAAACCTTATACTCCACGTAAACGAAATTGGCATTTACATGATAACCAAACGAATAATTCTGAGAAATCTGGGTATTGCAGTTTTGACTGCTGCTTTAGCCGCCTGTAATGGAGCTGAAGATCGTAAGGCAAAATATTTTGCGGAAGGTAAGCAGCTATTTGAAGAGGGAAATTACGACAAAGCTTTATTGGCGTTCAAGAATGTTCAACAAATCGATCCGAAATACTGGGAAAACCATTACTACATCGCTGAAGTATTAACCAAGCAGGGCAAGGTTGAACCGGCATTCGGCGAGTATTCCCTGGTGGCTAGCCAGGACGAAAATCATGTCATGGCCAGAGTCAGAATGGGGCAAATGTTTCTGTTAGGGCGAAATTTTGATCGCGCCGAAAAAATGGCTGACGAAGCGCTTGCCAAACAACCTGATAACGTAGAAGCTTTGGTGTTAAAGGCGGGTGTTCAAAATAACAAGAACGATAATGATGGGGCGATCACCACTATTCAAAAAGCCTTAAGCATTAGCCCTGACGATGTCTGGGCAAAAATGATGCTGGCCAGCATTAATTTTAGTTTGGGCAAGGTTGATGAAGCTATCGCCATATTAAATGCCGCCCGCGATAAAAGTCCTGACAACGTGCAATTGCTGACCTTGCTGAGCGGTCTTTACGCCCGTAATCACCAATATGCGGAAGCGGAGCAGATTTTAACCGCCATCACCGAAGTGGACCCTACGAACGTTAATAACTTTAAAACCCTGGCGCAGTTTCAGTTTTCCAATAAAGAAAAAGATAAAGCCGAAGCAACCCTACGGGAGGCCGTACAAAAAAATCCTGATCTGGATTTAGCCAAAACCAATCTGGTAGACTTTTTGGTGGAGCAGCGCGGACCGGATTTGGCCATTGCCGAACTATTGCCGATGATAGAGAAAAAGCCGGAATCGTATGATCTGAGATTTAAACTGGCCGGCTTACAGTTAGCCAAAAAAGATTATAAAGAAGTTGAAACCACTTTAAACGAGATTATCGAGCAGGATAAAACCGGGCCAAACGCTATTAAGGCCAATGACAGGCTAATTTATCTTTTTATCATCACCAAGCGCCTGGACGAAGCCAGAGCTAAAATCAAGGAAGTGCTGGAAGTCAATCCTCGGGATTCGGATGCTTTAACATTCCGTGGCGAGTTTGAACTTGCAGAACATAAAGTTATGGAAGCCATTGCAGATTTCCGCGCAGTTCTGGTTGATCAGCCTAATAATGTCAAAGTGTTGAAAATGCTGGCTTCCGCACATCTTCGTAACAATGAAGAATCTTTAGCCAGAGAAAACTTGGAAAAAGTTGTGTCGATAAATCCTAGTGATGAAGTCGCCAGAACCGATCTAGCCACTTTGCAATTGAAGGTAGGTCAAAAAGATCAGGCCAAGCAGCAAATTGAAGCTTTGCTGAAAAAGAATCCTAAAAGTTTAAGAGGCCTGGAAGTATTGTTCAAATTCGCCTTATCCGATAAACAATGGGATAAAGCTCAGGACATAGCCAGACAAGTTCAACAGATTAGCCCTAAAGACCCTACGGGTTTTTACATGTCCGGTTTGGGCTATCAGGCAGCCAATAAACTAGACGCCGCCGTCGACGCCTTTCAACAGGCTTTGCAGAAAAAACCAGACGCCGTTGAGCCATTAAACGAGCTGATCAAAACCTATATGGTGCAGAAACAGCCCGAAAAGGCTTTGGCCAAGCTCACCCAGGTCACCAAGCAAGATCCGAATAATTATATTGCTTTCAATTTAATCGGTGGAATCTATTTGACGGAACAAAAATTCAATGAAGCAAAAGCGGCATTTAATAAAGTTTTAGAGATTAAGCCGGACTGGTTCAGTGCTTATAGAAGCCTAGCGGCACTTAACATGGCAGAAAAGAATCAGCCTGAAGCCATCAAAATTCTGACTAAAGGCATAGACAAAACCCAATATTCATTTGATCTGGTTCTCGATCTGGCGCGTTTATATCACGCCGCAGGCGAGCATAACAAAGTCTTGGGGCTTTATGAAGACGCCTACAAAGCTCATCCGGATTCTTTGATGGTTACCAATGCTCTGGCCAGTTATTTAGCGGAATATGATGCGACTCCGGAAAATCTGGAACGCGCTAAAAAGCTTATGGAACCTTTTAGTAATAGCACTCAGGCGTATTTGGACACAACCGGCTGGATAGCCTATAAACAAGGTAATTTCGATCAAGCTAAACAGAGTTTCCTGAAAGCAACCGAAAGCAATCCGCGTGATGTATTGCTGCAATATCATTTGGGTATGACTTACTACAAGCTAAACGATTTTCCTAAAGCTGAAGAAAGTCTGAAAAAGGTTGTAAAAAGCCAGGTAAATTTTGATGGAATTCAAACGGCTAAAGAAACCTTGAACAAAATCCAAAGCGGTGTTACAGGATAAACTGCTGCTTACGCAAACGGCTTGCCGGGTTAGCCCGGCGGCTGGTCTTCGCGGGAATGATAGTTGAACACCATGTTGATTCAGTGGTATCCCGGCCATATGCACAAGGCTTGCAAAGACATTAAGCAAGCCTTGCCTGACATAGATTTATTGATTGAAGTGCTGGACGCCCGTATTCCTTACAGCAGTCAAAATCCCATGCTGGCTGCGTTGCGCGGCAGCAAACCCACTATCCGGGCTTTGAACAAAACCGATCTTGCCGACCCGGATATAACCAGTGAGTGGCGGGAGTTTCTGGAGCAGGAGCAATCGGTAAAAACCTTGGCTATCAGTTCGTCTCAGCCGGAAAAAGCCAAGCAGATTATAGAATTATGCGGCAAAATGTTACCTGAGAAAGTTGCCGCCAATAAAGTCATCCGCACCATGATTATGGGTATACCCAATGTCGGCAAATCCACTATCATCAATATTCTGGCAGGCAGAGTAATTGCCAAAACCGGTAATGAACCGGCAGTGACTAAACAACAACAACGCATTGATCTTAAAAACAATATTGTGCTTTCCGATACCCCCGGCGTGTTATGGCCTAATGTGGAGAATCGCAACAGCGGTTATCGGCTGGCCGTAACCGGCGCCATCAAGGACACCGTGTTTCAACATGACGATATCGCCCTGTTTGCGGCTGAATACCTGCTGGAATGCTACCCTGAATTGCTGCAAAAGCGTTACCGGTTTGAAGTATTGCCGACTGAGGCCACGCAATTACTGGAAATGATAGGTGAAAAGCGAGGCTGTTTGAAACGCGGAAAGCAGGTTGATATGGACAAAGCCGCCAAATTGTTTCTGACGGAATTTAGAGCCGGAACCTTAGGCAGGATCAGTTTGGAAAGGCCGGAGAACATAGTCGTGGAAATGATGCAGCTTCAGGTTATCCGCGAAGCCAAGGCCGCCAAAAAAACCAGCGGTAAGCGGTAGGGCTGTATATTGGGTAGCCCGTCGGTTGGGCTAAACAAAGTGCAGCCCAACACATCGAAGCAGATTGATTGTCATTTCGCCATCTACTTTGAAAATAACCATCTAATATCTTAATATAATCGACTTCGATACTAAGACGCCAGCAACATGGCGTCCAGCGCCTGTTTGGCCAAAGCCGCGGTTTCGGCCGGGACGCTGACCTGATTAACCACATGGCCTGCCGCCAGATTTTCCAGCACCCAGGCCAGATGCTGCGGGTCGGTGCGGAACATGGTGGAACACATGCTCAGGCTGGGCGACATAAAATGTACGTGCTTGCCCTCAGCCTGACATTCCTGGTGGAGGCGATTAACCAGATTTAATTCGGTCGCCACCAGCCAGCGGCTGTTGGGTTCTGCTTCACGCACAATTTTTAATATCATTTCCGTGGAACCGATATAGTCTGATTTCTCACAGACTTCAAAACAGGCCTCTGGATGGGAAATGACTTTGGTTTCCGGGTGTTTGGCCAGAAAATTATCAATTTGTTCAGGATGAAAAGCCTGATGCACGGAACAAAAGCCTTTCCATAAAATTATTTTGGCTTGTTGAATCTGTTCGGAAGTTAGACCACCCTGCGGCTTGTCGAAATCCCAGGTGACCATTTGCTCAAGCGGAATACCCATGCGGTAGCCGGTATTGCGGCCCAGATGCTGATCAGGGAAGAATAATACTTTTTGTTTGTTGGCGAAGCTCCAATTCAGAATTTTCTCGGCATTGGAAGAGGTGCAAACTATGCCGCCATGTTGGCCGCAAAAGGCTTTTAAATCGGCTGCCGAGTTGATGTAGGTGATAGGGGTGACCGCATTTTCCACATCCAGAATTTCGCTGAGTTGATCCCAGCATTGCTGCACTTTCAGCTTATTGGCCATATCCGCCATGGAACAGCCCGCCGCCATATCCGGCAAAATGGCTATTTGTTCCGGTCTGGACAGAATATCCGCCACTTCCGCCATAAAATGCACGCCGCAAAACACAATATATTCCGCCGCCGATTTTGCCGCCTCGCGCGACAATTTTAGGGAGTCGCCAAAAATATCCGCATGTTTAAATACTTCATCGCGCTGGTAATGATGACCAAGCACAATACAGCGCTCACCCAGTTTGGCCTTGGCAGCCTGAATGCGCAGATCGCATTCGGCATCATCAAGTTTGGCGTAATCATGGATAGGCAAGGGGGAGTGATTCATTTTTCAAACCTGAAACAATTTATTAAGTCATTCTAAAAAAACAGTTAGCGCGCTTAGCAGACCGGTTTCGGTTATCCTGCTCAAACCTTCGACAAGCTGCTTTCGGCAAGTTCACTTCTACAGGGATCTCCTGAGCGTAAGACTAAGGGTTCAGGGGAACGGAACTGGATGCGGGAAATAGCCGACTGATTTTTTGATAATGGCGCTATTTTAAACTAAATCAAGATGGCAAGTATGGGCGCGTCAAAAAAAATTCACTTTGCCCAAAAATCTGCTAAGGCTTTTGTTAAAGGGCTGCGATTATGTAATTATTCGGCGCAGGATGGGTAGAACGGTAGTTAAATCAGGCTTACGATGGGCTTCACTACCGTTCTTCCCATCCTACAGAGTTGGTTATCTGTAAAGTCTGGCAAGCCAACTACTGTATCAAGGTAATCCGGCCTGTTAATGCTTGCCAGGTTCAAGTTTAACGCCGCGCCGTTCATAGGTGATGTAGGCCTGGATAGCGATTATTTTCGGATCGTCGGCGGCTAGCGGCTGGCCTTCCAGCGGATTGCGCAGACACCAATTGATCATCTCCCATAACGGTATGACCCGGCCTATCTGTTTCTGGAATTTGGGATAGGTTTCAGGATGGGTATTGGCGGCGTTGGGGTGGCATTGCGCACAGGCGACGCCGTTGCTGCCCAGCTTCGGGCTGGTCCACAGTTCCCGGCCTTGTTTAACGGTTTCCATGAATTGCTGCTGCCAGCGCTGCTCGTCTTCAGGCTTGAATTCGTCGGCCTGGGCTTTAACGGCGGGCAATGACAGCACGGCAATCAGCGCCAGGGTTAATTTTGATAATTTCATATGCTTACTCCTGTACATTTAGTAATGGCGTTGCGGATCGATGCGGCTGCTTTCGGCTTGATAATCCCGGTCTTGCGGTTGCTTTTTAAGTTTGTCAAAGCGCACTACCCGTTCCGTGTTGCTGTACAGGGTAAAATTCATGTCGACGTTGCCGTTGCTAAGATTGATGAACTGCCAACCGGTAGCGTCGCGTTCGAAGAAAGGATCGGCGCGATTCATCGGTACGGTCAGTTTAGGCAGATATTGTTCAGCCTGAGCGTAAGTATTGGGATAAGGCCAGGGCCAGGCGGTCGCCATCACCGAATTGAAGCTGATATTGCCGATTTGATTGTATTGGATTTGGTGGACGTGGCCGTAAATCACCGATACCTTGTTAAAAGGTTTTAGCAAAGCCTGAATTTGCTCGGCATCCTCGGTCCAGAAATTCCAGCCTTTATAGATTTTTTGCAATGGCGAATGCGAAAACACCACGATAGGGGTGGTCTTGGCGACTTTGGCCAAATCTGCTTTCAGCCATTGCCGCTGTTCATCGCCCACCATGAACGGCGAACTGTTAGGATTGTCCAGACCGGCCATCTCCACCATGCGTTGCTCGGCGGTGGGCCAGCGTTTGTAAGTCCAGTCGTCGTAAGTGCGGATACTGTTCAGGACAATGAAATGTACGCCTTTATGATCGAAACTGTAATACTGCGGACCGAATAGTTTTTGCCAGTACGCGCCCAAATCCAGGTAGTAATCATGTTCGCCCATCACATGATGGACTTTGTGATTAAGCGCCGACAGCATTTCCGCGCCGTGATCAAGCTCCGCCTGAGAACCCAGCTGGGCCAGATCGCCGCCGAAAATCACAAAATCAGGTTTTGGGCTGAGCAGATTGGTTTCCGCCACCGCCCGTATCAAGCCTCTATCCCAGTTTCTGACGAAACGGGCGTCTTTGATGTGCTGAATGTGCGCATCGGAAATATAGGCAAAACTAAAGTTCTGGCTGGGTTCGGCAAAAGCCAGCTCGACCAGACTGATCGGCAGGGCGCTGCCCAGCGCCAGCATGCCCCCGGTTTTCAGGAAATGGCGGCGGCTGCGATTAATGTTTGTCATGACTGTCTCCCGGTATAACAGCACTAGCCGTTGGTTTAGCAAATTGGGCGCTGGTCAACGCTTCCAGAAAGGTGTCCAGATCGTCGATTTGGCTATCGGTTAAATTCAAGGGCCTGATGCCGCCGCTGAGATAAGCATTCACCTGCGCGCCGGCCGGTGTGACGCCGCCGTTGTTATAGTGAATGATGACGTCTTTCAGGGTTTTCAGGCTGCCGTCGTGCATATACGGTGCGGTTAGGGCGATATTACGCAAAGTCGGGGTTTTAAATGCGCCCATGTCGTTAAAAGACTGGGTGACGGCAAATCGGCCAAGCTCCGAGGTTTTTTTATCGCTTAATACCATTTGATCAACGTTGCCGCCGCGGGCTTTAGCTTCCAGAAAAGCCTGCACCAAAGGCGGCACGTCCTGTTGAATGGCATTGATGCCAATGCCGATATTATGGAAGCGGCCATCGGTAAACAAAGCCTGATCCTGTTCAATGACATGGCAGGACACACAACGGCCCTGGCCTAAAAACAATTGAAAGCCGCGTTGCTGCTGTTCGGTCAGCGCGGATTTGTCGGCTTTAAAGTAGTAACGGTCAAATGCGGAGTTACCGGCGATAATGCTCCGCTCGAAACTGGCGATGGCTTTGCTGACATGCTCCATGGTCAATTTGTCGGCCTGGACGCCGAATACCTCGTTAAAGGCTTTCCGGTAATCAGCATCGCTGCGGACGATGTCTAAAATAGGCTGATGGCTAGGCAGGCCGGCTTCAAGCGGATTAATAAACGGCGCTTTGGATTGGGCTTCCAGACTGGGTTCGCGGCCATCCCAGAATTGCAGTTTGTTAAAAGCGGCATTGATCACCGTCGGCGCATTGCGGGTGCCGGTCAGGCCATGATGGCCGACCGCGACCGGCAGATTATCGGTAAAGGCTTTATTATCGTCATGACAGGATGAACAGCTGATCGTGCCGTCTATGGAAAAACGCTTGTCATGAAACAGCTTGTTGCCCAACTGGATTTTGGCCGGGGTTTGCGGATTGTCGGCCGGTACCGGCAATGGCGGCAAGCCCAGCAGCGGGTTGACATCGGCGCTGACAGGCGGCGAGCCTGGCGGCTCTGCAGTGGCCGGGGGAATACAGAAGGCTGGCCTGCATACTGCCAAAGCCGAAATTCCCAGAATCGTTACAAGCAATTTGCGCATAAGACCTCCTAAGATTGTCATTTTTTTATTATTACATGACTTCGCCGCTGCCCGGCAAGGGTTTTTGGCTCTAGGTAATCATACTTAGACAGTACGTAGATGGGTGGTCCGGACTATCCCAGCCTCAACATATCTGCTAGCATACCTCCAAAAACCAACCGAGCCAAGACTCATGGAAAAAATCAAAATCTGCCTGGCCTCATCCTGCGAATTAAAAGCCGACCGCGGTCAGTTTGAAACCCAAGTTTATGGCAAGGGTAATGACCATGACTGATAAGCATATCAGCCAAGGCAGTCATTCCGCTTATGCGGAAGGCGATGTGAATGTCGAAAATCATCATCCGCAAAGCAGTTTTGGCGAACATGGTGTGCAGGCCCAACAGGCGTATATTACCTATAACCTTAATAACACCAGCAAATCCACCCCCAAACACCTTGGCACGCTGCCATTCAGCACTGAAATATTTCTGGGCAGGGAAGAAGACATGGCCAATGTCCGCCAGCGCTTACAAAGCGGCGAACCTTTGCTGCTGGTCAATGGTCAGGGCGGCATCGGCAAAACCACGCTGGCCGCCCATTATTACCAAAAACATTATCAACACTATCAACATTCGGCATGGGTATACGCCGAAACCGGCATCACCCCGGCTTTGCTGTCTTTAGCTCTCAGCCTGGAATTATCCTTCCCGCCTGATTCCACAGACGAACAACGCTTACCTTTATTGCTGAAAGCATTGGCCGGTTTAAACAATCCTTGTTTGCTGGTCATCGACAACGCCAACGACCTGCCGGACTTGGAGAAGCATTACACCCAGTTACGCCGCTGCCCAAACTTCCACATTCTGCTCACCAGCCGGATTACCGAATTCGAACAAGCCGCCTGCTATGCCATTAAGCCCCTGCCGGAAGACGTGGCAATAGAGTTATTCCAAAAACACTACCCTAAATTGCAAACCGAAGAACACATCCTCTTAAAAAACATCCTGGCGGCAGCCGGTTACAACACTTTGGTGATCGAATTAATCGCCAAACACCTGCACACCGCCAACCAACTGAAAATTACTTGCGGCCTGACGGATTTATTGAGTAGCCTGCAAAGCCAGGGCTTAGCAAGACGCAACTGAAGTCTGAAGCGAGTAGATAA
>CAVUMJ010000110.1:0-5007 GCA_963741375.1 uncultured Pseudomonadota bacterium | reverse complement strand
GCAGGAGCTTGGTTTGGAGGGACAACGGGATTTCACCCACTTCGTCCAAGAAAAGTGTGCCGCCGTCCGCCAACGAAAGTCACCGATGCGGTCCTTCACCACCGGTGAAAGCCCCTTTGACATGGCCGAAGAACTCGCTCTCGAACAGTTCTTGCGGGATGGCGCCGCAGTTGACCTTGATGAGCGGGCGCTTTTGCCGCGGGCTGCGCTCGTGGATGGCGCGGGCCACGAGTTCCTTGCCAGTGCCAGACTCTCCCAGGATCAGGACGTTGGCTTCAGTCCGGGCGACCAGGTTGATTTGTTGCCAGCAAATTAGCCGTTGCGGGAGCGATGACCAAACAGTCGGCCCAGCGGGCCAAATGAATATGGCTCATGGCATGTTCTTGTTCCGTATCCCATAAATCCGTATGAACAGTATGACCGCTTAAAGCCTGAAAAGTTAAGGGCTGAACAAACTGCTGGGCGGCATCCGTCATGACGACACGGACATCAGCGCCGCGCATTTTAAAAAGACGCACCAGCTCAGCCGCCTTGTATGCGGCAATGCCTCCGCAAACACCTAATAGAATTTTTTTGTTAATGACATTTTCTCTGCTGAAAATTGGTGGTAGATTATGGCAAACTCTGGCTGAATCTTCTATGCTTAAATGGTTTTTTACTGAGTGGAATCATGATGAGCATCAAGGATTGGCCTGAGGACGAGCGACCTCGCGAAAAATTATTGCAACGAGGCGCCAATGCTCTAACTGACGCAGAATTACTTGCCATTTTTTTAAGGATTGGAGTTGCTGGTAAATCTGCCGTAGATTTGGCTAAAGATTTGCTTTTAGAATTTGGCTCACTTAAAGAATTGTTGAATGCCGATCAACAAAGATTTTGTAAGAGTAAGGGTTTAGGGCAGGCAAAATATGCGCAATTACAGGCTGTACTGGAAATGGCAAGACGGCATTTTGCGGAAATATTGCAACGAGGTAATGCTTTAACCAGTCCTGAAATCACCAGGGCTTATTTAAGTGCGCAAATACGAGGTTATAATTTTGAGGTTTTTGCGTGTTTGTTCCTGGACAATCAACATCGAGTGATAAGTTGGGAGGAGTTGTTCCGCGGTACTTTGGACGGGGCAAGTGTTTACCCCCGCGAAGTCGCCAAGCGCGCGCTATTCCATAATGCCGCCGCAGTCATTTTTGCGCATAATCACCCATCCGGTATTAGTGAGCCAAGTCAGGCAGATAAGCAAATTACCGATAAACTTAGGCAGGCTTTGGGTTTGTTCGATGTTCGGGTGCTGGATCATTTTATCGTCGGGGACGGAGAGCCGTATTCCTTCGCCGAGCATGGCTTGCTTTAAGGCTAACTTATGTTTGGTATTTTAATTGCCCAAAATCCTGCTTAAAGTCTGGCTCTGCACGGTTGACCAAACAACAGTTGTGTCGCATGGCGTTATTTTTAGTACTTTTTATTGAACCCGACTCTTTTTTTGCTGCCCAAATGCCACGAATTGTGATCGTGGGAACATTTGGGTTTTTCAATTTAGGCTAATTCGCATAGGCTATTGCCTAGAGTTTATTTGCCAAATTCTTTCTGTACGAATTTCAGTGTTTGCTCATGGCGCAATTTACAAACTACATTCTGGTTTGCGAATACCCCAACAAATGTCTTTGCCTGAGTTTGCGGTACACTCTTAATCCATTTCACGCCCACTACCCATTCGGACAACTCTTCATCATCTAAGTTTTCGTCAGGTCTGTCAGCCTCTAAACCAGCTTTCAATAAGCTGATGCCATTTGGCAACACAAAATCTCGAATCATCACAGCAGGGCTTGTTACTTCTCCAAAGCCAACATAACCATGGCCACCTATGTAAGAATAAATCTTGTCGCCAATAGCAAGTCTCTGAAGTGCTGATGAGTAACGCTTTCCTTGTCCCGCTCCGATAAAGCCAAACTTTAAGTTATCTGCCCATGTGCGATGAGTCCCTTCGCCAACGTTCACAAACCAATACCCTGTCCACTCGTCAAGTACAGACGCAACCCTTCTCTGTTTTAATTCTTTGCGCTCGATATAGTCTTTGGCTTCCGGAAGTGGAATAATCGTTTCAGGCTTGATAAATAAGCCTTTATCATCATCAAGATAGGGGGAAAGTCTCGTGCATTGAATTTCAATCCCAAACTCTCGTAACCATAGAACTGCTGATATCACTTCGGAGTTGAATTCTTTTGATGCAAGTATTATCCGCTGGCTGGTATTGATTGATTCAATGTCACCTTCGATGAATTCCTCAATGGCTTTAGCTGCCTCGGCTTCTGTCTTTTCTATATATTGACTATACAGTCTGAATATCTCCTCTGGAATAAAGTTTGAGCAATAAGATGCGTACTTGATTGCTTGCCATTCAACTGATGCTCCTGAGTCGTCACGTTTTAACTCAACAATTACCAGCGTTGCTGCTTTATCCACACACAGTAGGTCTAACCGTTTTCCCGAAGGCAGAACTACCTCTTTGCCGATTACCAGTAATTCTTCACCGAGAATGCTTGGAGTTTTCTCGATCCATTCTTGTATATCAAATCGCTCCTTCAAGCCTAACTCAGAGAATCTCTTTGGCTTAAGCTCTATAAGCTTTTTATTAACAATATCAACTCTATACACTTGAAATCTCTCCGCTAGATCTAACATTCCATTAGATTTTTTTGTTTATAATCCTCGATTTCCAGAATCTAGGCAATGCCGTAATTCATTTACCAGTTGGAAGCACTCTAAACAAATGCTGGTTAGCGCCTGGAAGTTTTCTGAACAGAATTAACCAAATGCATTGGATTGGGGAAACCGAATCAATATTGCCTTAATTGACAAGCTTCTATGAATTGGGCGTAAATGCTGCAAACAAAAATGATCCATATGCCCATAGGAGCGTGCCACCAATCATAAAAAATACCCCGAAGACTTCATTAGCGATGACACTATCAACGTACGCTTCCAGATCTTTTTGCAAGTTTTCCAAATCTGGCATTTCTCAGGCACCCATCCCGGCGCTGTTTGGCCCCGTTTTAGCAGGTTTCATAGGTTTTAATCGCCGGAAAACCACAAAATAATTAAACTACGATTATATGACTCTCTCTCAAAGCCATCTTTTCGGAAGTGGTTTTATGGATACGCGGATCGTGGTACCGGCACAAGTGTTCTCGACTGATTAAAAGAGATTATTGCAAAAGCAACGCTGATTCTAATGCTCTTCGCTTAACTAAACCTGGTTCAACCTGACCGCCGGCATGACAAAATAATTTAATTTCCTGGGCAGCTGCTTGCCAGTTCCCGGCGTCTATCAACGGTTTCAATGAATGACCAACATATCCATCAAGACCAAGGTTATAAATCAAGTCGGTAATGGCCGCTTGTTTATCTGCAGATTGGTCTGCCAGAATTGGACTCGCTTTTAATGCCTCATTATAAGCATCTGTAACTCTTTGACGAAGCATATCTTCTGCGTAAGACTGAGTCCACGTAGTACCCTCTGTAATGCCTTGGCCTGTACATCCGTATCCAATTGTCCAACAATTTCCAGCAGCATCCCAGTAAGCATTTAAAGAGCAACCTTCACCAGCTCCATCCGGATTTTTAATGATATCGTTAATAGTAATATCAATTGCATCAGTCATTTTATCACCTTCTTAAAAAATAAAACGGTCAGCCACTAAGAGAAACGGGAGTTTTTATCATTATTTGAGATTAAACACAGCTAATTTTGTAGGTAGATATGATCTTTTGGTTAAGTTTCAGATTAAATCTGTCTCCATCAATCTCATATTATAGTATTTAAGCCCAGTATAAAAGCGTACCATTTTATATTTTATTAAAAATAATATTAATTAATTCATGTAGTTATTGGTTTTTACCGTTTTCCTTCGCCGAGCATGGCTTGCTTTAAGGCTGACTTATGTTTGGTATTTTAATTGCCCAAAATTCTGCTTAAAGTCTAGCTCTGCCCGGTATTCCAAACAGCAGAATCAACCAAAAAATGCTGCCGCTACAGATGCCGATGATGCAGCGTTCAGACAAGCCGTAACTTTGGTCAGGTGAAATAAAGCCTTCGATAAGACCGGCAAAAAACAAAAACGGTGTAGCCGCCAGCAAGATTTTGCCGGTGTTGATGCTGGTTTCCTGAAAAGCTTGCAAACGATTGCGCGGACCTGGCCGAATCAAGGCCTCGCCTAATTGCAACCCCATACCGGCGGCTATCATGATCACACTCAACTCCACTACACCGTGACCGATAATAAAACTAAATAAACGCCCGTCAAGATGATACGCCGCCGTAAAAGCAAATATCGCCCCCAGCATCAAGCCATTCAAGCCAATAATATATAAAGTCCCTATCCCATAAAATGCGCCTAATACAAATGCCGACAAAGTCACGGTAATATTATTGGCGGCAATATTCATCGACAACACTGCCGACGGGGTAATATTCAGCAATCCATCAGTCCATAATTCGCCTTTATGCACTTGTTCTATCATCTTGCTGGAGGCAAACAGGCTAATCAAATCGGGGTAGGTATCAATCAGTAGCCAGCCGATGATCAAACTGAACAAAAAAAGCCCAAAAGCGCTAAAAATCGGATATTTCAACTGCCGCATCAGCACCGGAATTTCCAGATGATATAAATCGATCAAACGCGGCGCCAAACGATTATCCGGCCTATGTAGCTCTTCATGAGTCTTTAAAAACAAGCTTTCCAGATAGCGAGTGATAATGGCTTCCTTATTGATCCGCCGAGACAAGGAAACATCGCTTAATAAAGACCGGTAAGCCGACAAAAGCTCACGAGCATTGTCAAGTTCCCGGCCTTTCAAACTTTTGCGCTGCTTTAACCGGCTCTCCAAATCCTCCCAACTGCTTTTACGCGCATTTAACCAATGCGCCAATGCCTGATTATGGCGTTGATCATGCTGAGTACTTGCTAGTTTAGGCGGTATAATGCTGACGATTTCTACGCTGGTGGCGGAGGA
>CAVUMJ010000109.1:0-4643 GCA_963741375.1 uncultured Pseudomonadota bacterium | reverse complement strand
TGGTGTTGCAAAAAGGTGATGGCGGCAGCCTGATTGGCGTCCGTACCCAGGTCTTTAATGGCAATCAGCGCTAACGCCGTGTCCAAGGTAGAACTGGTGTAATTGCCGTTCAAGCCCCAGCCGCCATAAGTGCCGTTGTTATCGTACTGGTCAATGTTCAAATAGCTCAAAGAAGCGCCCAGACTATCGCCGTGGCTGATCAAGGCCTCGGCGCTTCTGGAAGTCAAATCGACATTGCTGATATTGTGATCTTCCAGCCATGTGACACCGGAATAATAGGCAGTATCCGTGTTATAGGCTCTGGCCAAGGCCTGCACGGCCACGCTGGTATATACCGGCTGCAAATCGGGAGTGGCGCCCCAGCTGCCGTCACTATTCTGCTGCTTGTTTAGCCAGGACACAGCTTGCAACATATAGGTATTATAAGAGGTGGCCTGTGCATCAAAACCAAATGCAAGTGCCAGAAAAACAAAGAAAAAACGTACTTTCATTGACAACCTTCCCTAATGAACTGCGCTTTTTAAGCGCACAAGTAACACAACCCCATGAAAGCCATGGCGTTAACCCACTTCCGGAAACTACTTTTTTAAATTGTTGGTGCGAGACAGACGAAATTCCCGGCGCCATTCAAGATTGGAATGATGACCTGTTAATCCTTAACTGCGGTAACGCAAATAGCGGACGAAACTTACAAACTTCCCAATACAAACACATACATAAAGAGCAAATTTGATGCCACTGACATCTATAAGCTAGATAACGCTTTAAAAATCAAGCACATTAAATTTTGGTATTAAAATTTACATTCTAACTGAGTTGCAAATCAGATGATGCTTGCTGAAAAACCAACATACATCGAACAGTAAAGCAACAGTTTGACAACACAAACATCGCCAACGCCCTAGCTAAGTACAATACAAAAAAACAATATTTACAAAGCCAGCCAAAACAACTAGGAGGCTGTCCGAAAATAGAAACCGTAGGGCATAGGGCGCAATAGGCGCTAGCCGTATTGCGCCGCATGTTGGCCTTCGACCATCCGGCGTATTACGCTTCGCTAATACGCCCTATGGCTCTGTATACGTTCTTGGACAGCCTCCTAGCGCCCTAAGAGCAATTTTATAGGTCAGTTGGTCAATCAACTGCTGAATACATGAACAAGTTGTCGCTGATTAAAAGCACATTTTATGACGAGCTGTGCTTACAAATATGATTCAGCACTTCCGTACGCTACAATTAAATTCACAATCCTTTGAAACTGGCGGATGGTAGAAAAAAGCTAGCGGCTAAACAGGTCTTTCGGCCTAATTTTTTGAGCATTATATCTAGGGTTTATGTCAGTTCCATTACAGAACAAAAATAATTTTACTTTATTTTAAAATGAAAATTCAATTTTAAATATATGATTAATATCAATTAGTTGATAAGTATTTTACATAAATGTCCGGGTTAGTCCATGATGAGAATATGAAATTACCACACAAATTGAATTGGTTTGTAAGCTAATTTTTACAGTAAAAAATACTGATAACGGCAGTTTGGCTAAATAATAAATCATGCCCATACCGTTAAGTTAAGTATTAACCGTTTGCCCTGAGTGATGATAGAACCGCGCCAGCAGTATTTTAAGAATAAATTGCAGAAATTTACGACGGCTCTGAAGCATTTCGGCAACCAATAGCCCACCAGGTGAAATAAATAACCGCGCTGATAGTCATTAGAGTGGGGGCAAGATAAAGATGTGTGAGCTCAAACCATTCCCGTTTATAGGCAATTATAAAATACAAACCGGTTACCCGGATGATGTTCAGGATATAGATTAATATGATGCCTACCGTTATTCCCAGCAGTTTTTCAGAAAATTTAGCCTGAAACGCCAATACCGCGGAAATCATTAAAAATACCACGCCTGCACTGTCACAGCCCCGCACAATTTCCAGGTCTGCTCGAGTCGAAATTAAATGATTTTGCACCGCGCTAACATGTTCCAGCGGGAAGAAGGCGTTAATCAGGTCTGCACATAATAAAACCACGCCATAGTAATAAACTACATTGGCATAAATTTCGTCCGGAATTTGAAAGTAAATATAATTAAGCAGCCAATAACACCCAATAAACACAATAAATTGTCTGAAGACAGTTAAATTGAAAACAGTAACAGCCGGGTTTTGGTTTTGCATGTTTAGTTAATCATAGGGAATTGGGTATGCGTCTTAAATAGTCTATCTCGTCGTTCCGTATAGGCTGATTTTGAAAATTCCGCAATAAAAACATTTAAAGAGAATTTTGCGGTATTAAATTTATTCATCCCGGTAGCGTGTTGCGTTCAACAAATGAAGCTGCAGAATGTTGAATAAGAGTATAGCAAATGATAGGGAACATAACTTGAGTAAGGCTACAGATGCCAAAACCGGCCGGCGTCATTAGTTGAGCTCAGCGCTACTAAATGCCATAGGGTGATGATTCGCTTCAGGTTATTTGCCTTCCAGCTTTTTCTTTGCCGCGTCAATAGCAGCAGAAACGCCTTCAAACTCTTGCTTAAAATTGTTTTGCTCCTGATTGGCTCTTTGTACAATGACGGCATTATCCTTGTTAGCTTCAGAAACGATGCAACCATAGTAAGTATTCGCCAATTGCTGCCATTCATTAATTACCTTAACGCTGTCATTATAAGACTCTGCGCTTTGACCATTTACAACCGGCGTTACAGGTTTATTTCCACAGGAAGACGGTGTCCATTCGCCATTAGTCAGAGAACCGGCAAACGCCAAGTTAGTCGTCATAGCCAGAATGGCGGAAATTGACAGATTCAAAACGCCCATATTTAAACTCCATAAAACTAAAATAGTAAACATTATACAAATTAGCTTAATTACTAACTATAAGGTTTTTGCTAAACTAAGCTACTCATATCACATTTCAGCGTTCGGATGACAGGCTGGTTTCATTTGTATAAACATTACTTTCCACTTCGAATTGTCGAATCCATTCATCCGGATACCCAAACCTGCTGTGGCCGCCGTGGACCAGGGGTGGCGGTGTCTTTTGGCCATTACCGGTTTGGCGGCAATACCTTTGCAGGTGGCAACGCCTTTGCAGGCAGCAATGCCTTTGCAGATACGCAACTTAATATTCAGGAACCCGCCGGGCCGGCCATTACCCTGACGGGGCTTTGCTGTGCAAACAGCATAAAATTAATGTCTGCGCATTTGCAAGACGATAAGGTATTTCAGGAAGTATTTCATAAATTAAGCAATACTGATTTAAAGCTGGTTTTTGTTGAGGGCTCCGAATATGTTTTGACTATGGATAGCATCAACACGATATCGGTAGCGGCGGATGTGATTGATGCTTGCGCTTTTGCTGAAACGGACGCCCAAGGCCGCCAAGTTTTCATTAACACTGCAGCAAAACAGGGATTTGAGCTATTACTTTTTTTAGCGCATAGCCAGCTATTTTTGGAATGGCTAGGTTGGCCGCAACGTCAGGCATTGGCTAAAGTGATAGATCTCTATAGCGCGTTGCCAAAGGCTGACCGCATTAAACTGCATTTGATTCTGGAGCATGACAAACTGGATAGCGGCGGGTTGTTTGCTATTTTCTTGAAGAGAGCCTGCATTATTCCGGATAACGGCGGAATTTTCGATTCGGCCGCCTGGAAGGATCAACAGATTACCTGGTTGCTCGGTCAGGACAGGCTGGATTTGCCATACTCGCGTCAGCTGGCTGTGGAGATACTGCAAACAGAAGCCGATATCGATCAGCAGCGTTTGCAGCTTTACCAATTGCTACGCCGGTACGATCATAAACTGGAAGGCAATAACATTCATCGCATAGCCGATGAAATTCATCAGGCCCGGCAACAACTGGTTTTCGGGCGAATGAGCCGGGCTTTTCATAATCAGGCGACATTACTGGCCAATGCGGTGTTGCTGCAACCCGGCCCGGTCTGGAAACAACTGGCGAACCAGCTGCTGGGTTTGATAAAGCGTAGTCCGAATTTAAGCGCTACAGGTTTGGCTTTGTTTCAGTTGTTGAATGGTAAACAGGATATTCCGCTGACTCACATTGAAGGCGCTTGTCAGCGATTTGAGCATGCCGTCATTGATGATCAAAAACAAGCCTTGGCCAATGCCAGCCAAATATCACGCTTCCGGCTGGAAAATCATAACGACAGCTTATTAGAGCCATACCAGCCGATTAATTGCTATGAAGCCATCATGACTGCAACTGTGCAGGCATTGCAACTGCTTGAAAGCATACGCCGGGAATTGCTCAATACTCCAAAAAATCATCCGGCATTTGTGGTGATCAGTCAGCGGCCTTCGCCGACCGGCTCGCATTTGCTGATCAAAATCAACGAGTTTCAAGACCCCTATGCCGGTAAAGCCGATAACTTGCGGAAGTTAACCAGACTGGCCGGCGATAGAGTCTACAGTAGTCCTGATTACAGCTGGCTGACAGTCGCGGATCATTGGATAGAAGCTATCCCTTTATTTATTAAAGAGGAAGTTTTGGTGGAAGATGGCCATGAAACCACGCGCACTGTGATTGATATTTCCGGTATGGAAGTGTCTTTCCGTGAAGAAATGGCCGATCTATGGGCTAAAAATCTTCATCAGGTTCTGGAAAGCGAATTGCTT
>CAVUMJ010000108.1:0-5292 GCA_963741375.1 uncultured Pseudomonadota bacterium | reverse complement strand
TTATAGTCATCATTTTTCGCCTTGTTAATTTTATTGCCAATATTGGCTGTTAAGATGATTTGATTGCTGGAAATAACTAATCGTATATGCGGCATTTCGTTCTACGGATCCTGTGGTTTTCCGTTACAGTCTTGCGGCGGCAAAGGCGTTGTACTTTAATTTACCAAGATACTAATTCCATTTCTCAATTCTATTATCTTTGTTAGTTTCACAACCAGGAGAGATTCTGCCAAACAAACAACGGCAATTTAAGAGCGATTTATCCCGAATTAAGTATTCGTTTTATTTTATATATTAGGGATAAGTGTCCTAGATTGGGGCATGCCGGAAAACATGTAAGACATCGGGTTCCTGGAATCTAAGGAAATTTCAATCTAACTTATGGAAAACCCTGTCAGTCAATTTCTCTTTGGTTAGGCATCATTGCTGAAATTAAATTCTCCCAAAAAAGACAAATGCGAATAAGAGCGATTTGTCCCTAAAAGGGGTCGTGGTAATTTTTGTTATTGGGACAATTGTCCCAATCCAGCAATTTTTCCGGAAGATTGCAGAATTGCAACTCTTTAGAGTTTAGGCAAAGTTCAATCTGGTTTTTAACGGATAGTTTTTCATAAATTGTTGTGAGTTTGTTGCGCACGGTCTTTTCACTGAGAAAAAGTGTTTCTGCAATCTTTTTTGCAGACAAACCTTTGGCAGTTAAACAGGCAATACTGCATTCTCTGGGTGTCAGGTTCCACAGATTTGTGTCGGCACAGGTTTCAGAAGCCTTTAGGGGTTGACTCTCAATCAAATTTTTCAAAAGTTCCCGGGTAATATTGCGGCTAATCCAAACCTGATCCGCATAGACTTCATGTATGGCTTTTAACAGCAACTCAGAATTATGATTTTTGTTAACAATACCGGATGCCCCGGAACGTAACAGATCAAGATAGATTTCTTCCCCATTATTAGCGGTCGAAACTAATATCTTACTTAATGGGGTGCATTGATGCAGCTTGGATATTTGCTCTATGTGTCGGCCTTGACTTAATTGCAGGTCATACAATATTACGTCAGGTAAGTGTTCAGCTGATAGCTTAAGCGTTTCCTCAAAACTATTCGAAATGGCTATTAGCAGTAAGCTAGGTTGTTTTTGAATTAATGCGCATAATCCTAAGCGGGTTATTTCATTGCTTTCGGCAATTTGGACTCGAATTCTGATTTTTGAGGGTTTTGACATATCAACAAGGTAGTGTTTTTACAATCAAAGTTACTGATTCGCGCCGCCTATGATTTGAAAGGCAACTTGGCTTTTTCTCGCTAAATGAACACCCTGTTGTTTTAGATTAGTAGCCTCGGTCAGTCAGAATCTAACATAACAAATAGTTCCATGTAAATGTAGTAAAGCTTAAAATTAAAAATAAAGCTGAAATATAGGTGTTTGTAACGTTGATATGTTTATTTAACAATAGGATGGGTTCTAGCCATAGATTGGTAAAAACTTAAGTCTAGTCTCTAGGAGGCTGTCTGAGAATAGAAAACCTACTGCGGAAAAGCCCTTTTGGTCATATTTTCCGCGCATTTTCGTTCAATAGCGCAACTATTGTGCCTCAAATGCGCAAAAAATCTGACTCAAAATGGCTTTCCCTCGCTACGGTTCCTATTCTCGGACAGCCTCCTAGGAGGCTGTCTGAGAATAGGAACCGTAAAGCATAGGGCGCAATAGGCGTTAGCCGTATTGCGCCGCATGTTGGCCTTCGATCATCCGGCGTATTACGCTTCGCTAATACGCCCTATGGCCCTCATAGGAATCGGTTATCTCATCCCTAAAGTCAATGATTATGTTCAGCATAAACGAGATGAATAACAAAAAATCAAATTACTAAATGGCTGTTTTTAAATCCGAATAGAATAAATAATCCGCTGGCAAGCATCAATAGACTGGAAGGAATTGGAGTGGGGGAGTTGCTGGTAGTATCCGCTGAAGATTGAAAGGCAGCCTGGGCGATAAAACTGTCGGAGCTACCAGACGCAAGGGTAAACACTAATTCAGCAGAACCGGGCTCGGTTTCATTATCCGCCAAATAACCATCATACGTTCCGGACGAAACATAATCAAAACCATTGATATTATTCAGGGTATCCCAATAATCCAGAATAATTGTATTGCTTGCATACAAGCCTTGGGATATGGCATTCAAACTGTAATTCAAGGTGACATCAATATTGTAACTGGAACTTCCTGTATCGGTAAAATTCAAGCTGAATTGTCCGGTTTGTAAAATATTGGCTGCGCCATAGTTTGCACTTGAGGCGCTGACCGTCATGGCGTCATTAAAATTGTTTCCGGTCACCACTGTCGATGGCAGATTCGGTGTGGCGCTGATATAACCGCCATCGCCGCTGGTCTGCGCATACTGATCATTGTTATCAGTTAACTGCTGAAATCCACCTGCCACAACCAGCCCCGACAAATCATTCGGCGTAGCGGTATTAGTGTTAAGCATGCTGTTGATGGTGTAACTAATAATGGCAGAGCTTTCATCGCCGGCGCTTGCAAACGCCGATTGTTGATTAATCGTGCCGATGAATAGAAATAAAATTGTACTTAGAGAAATTTGAGGTTTTTGGGGTTGCATTTATAAAACTCCTGGCTAATCGCAAACAGACTTGTTATTAGTCTGTTTGCGAGTATTTAATTTATGGTTGAGCAGATAAAAATGGGGTAATGGCGGTTGTAGACCCAGCCGCTCCAACAGCCGGAATAACCAGATATTGATCCTGAGCAAGATTAGGGCTGAGCGGATTTCCGGCAGTGACCTGTGTTGCATTTCCTACCTGACCATTAGGCACAATCAGTTGCCGGATTAGCGCAATTCTGATTGCGCAGTACGCCTTCCCGGCTGCCATCCGCAATAATGCCATCACTAGGCAAAAAGTAGTTGGTGGAATTTAACTGCACGTCATAAGCAATACCGGTAATAAAATCACAGGCGCGAATACTGCTGACCGGTAAGTCACTCACACCGGAAGGATTGGCTATCAGGTAATTCACGTATTGCACGCTATAAGATAAAGGGTTGCCGAATGCATCCAATCCTGCTACGCCCGGATCAGCACTTGGATTTGTGACGCCGATATTCATACATTCCAAATCCATTAAATTGGGTAATATCTGAACGTTGTAATCTCTGGTAACCGGATTGACGTATTGTGCCATTCCGGTACCGGAGGAATAGGCACATTTTGCAGTGAAACCGGTACAGGGCTATTAGCATAGGCGGATTTTATTAACAACACACCGCAGATGAGAAAAAAATGAATTAGCGTTTTCATGAGACAGTCGTTTGCTATGCGTTATTGCCTTCCCTGGCAATTTAAACCTGATGCTTTTGCAATAAGTAAACAGGAACCTGATTAGTTAGTTGTAAATTGGCCTGAATTAGCTCGGCTTTATGATTTTAATGGCGATTTATCGAACAATCTCACGCGGCCAGCCGCTAAAGCCAGCATTCCGCTAAGCATCATTAGCGCAGAAGCCGGAAGGGGTACGGCAGCTACCGTAACCACCGTTAAGCTATCCACATTGGAAACATACCGCCCTGCTTTGGCGTCTGCCGGCACAACAATACGGAAATCGCCGCTGCTGCCCAGTGAGGCTCCTGTGCCGGTTGCATAAGCCAGTAAATCGTTTTGATTGCCGTAGAGAGGGTTAAGCTCTTCCAGAGAAAAAATAGCCTGATAATTATCCGTGCCGGTGGCAATGACGTATTCATTGGCAAGCGTAGCGGGATTAGTGGAAATGCCGGCTTGCTCCAGAAAACTCCATAACGATACGCCGGTAAACGAGTCGCCGGTGACAGGCGGAGTACTGACTGTAATTTCCTGGGTTGCAAGACTGCCCGGTAAATTACTGGAGGTATAAGTGCCGGGATTACTGACATCACCACCAATGGTTAAGGACGTTGACACCCCACCCGCACCGGCGCCGGGATAGCTGACGTGCCCAACGCTAAGACTGGTGATATTAGTCTCGCTAGAGCCGTCACTGGCAATGACGCTAGGTGCGGACAAAGTACCGTTACTGTCGCTATAGGCAATAATATCGTTTGCCGTGCCGAAACCGCTTGGTCTTAAATTGCCCAAGGCATAAACCGTACTGCTGCCATCGCTACCGGTCGCTTGCACATAGTCTCGCAGAATATCGTTTTTAGGCACGGTAGGGTCAGTAGCGATATAAGAATCGATATAGCTATACAAAGACACACCGGTATAGGTATCGCTTCCAACCGTAACGGTGGAAACCGCAGAAGGATTACTGGCGGCAAAACTTTGTAAAGCGGCAATATCAAAGCTGGATGGACTGCCTGAAGTTAAATAACCGCTTAAACTGACTGTAGCATCAGCAAAAGCTGCAGATGATGAAGCCATTAAAAGCACAGAAACCCCTAAAGCGGCGTGAGTTTTTTTTAATACGGGTATCAACATATTGGTATCCTGAAAATTGAGTAGGAAACCGCGATGTCCATTCTTTACCGAGATAGAAACAAAGCGGAAATTGCGCATCATTGTGCTAATCAAATTTTCTAATTCCCTAAGAAAACCTGAGTGTCCCTAAAAATGCTTTACAGATGTTGCTGAGCCGGCTAAAAAGCAACTGACTAAGACGACATCTCGTAAAGCAAGACCCAGAACATCCTTTGCTGCTGAGAACTGAATAAGTGGTCATACATGTTTTCGTTATGTACTTAAGACAATAACGTAGATGATTTTGTGAACTACGTCAAATTTTAACAATGAAATTAATTGTTTCTAATATTGCAACAATATAGGTAGTTTGATGGGGATTGATTGGCAACTTAGTTGGTTTTCTAAGCGATAATGGATTTTTGCATGCCGAAAGTGAAGTATTCAAGGGCAAAATAGACTGTATGTCTAGATTTAAATCCCATCGGACAAAAAATGCAGGTCATAGCAAATTTGATGGTCACGATACAGTAGAATGATTGAAAGATAAGAACGGCATGAATTGAGAGGTTCATGTGCTGTTGCGTGAGGGGCTGAGGATGTGATTCTTTCGGGCTACTCAGGCCTGCTAAGCATGAACTCAGACAAGGCATACCAAATTTGCAGACTATTTTTGCAGTCCTGGCGTGGTTGTAAAGGGAATCAAGGTTGTTGCAGCATTATAGTTGTTCATTATCAATAGATAATTAACTGGCATAAATAATGCTGATGTTTAATTCGGATTGATCTTGACTTGCTATTTAGCAGTCAAAAAATATTCGACTGAAAATTAGCGACTAAAATATA
>CAVUMJ010000107.1:0-6070 GCA_963741375.1 uncultured Pseudomonadota bacterium | reverse complement strand
TGTCCCACACGATTCGGGTAAAGTGCATTGCTGCCTCTTTCAAGCGTTTGCCCTCTTCACCGATGTAGTCGCCCTTAGCGTCCATATTCTTTACAAATAGGTTCGATAGAGCATCAAGGAGTTCTCGATATTCCTGTTTCTTGCAGTCCAGAATCCACTTCTCTCGCTCTCTCGATTGGGTCAGGATGTGGACAATGAATGCGGCAATCAATGCAGACGCAAACGGTCCCCATACGACTGCTGTCGATTTAATGAGGTTCCAAGTATCAATCAAGTGGTGCATTGCAATGATTATCCGCTAAGAAATTCGGTCTTGTCCGCCTTTCGAATCTACTCGCCCGATTGACGGAGCGGTACCCCGCGCTGCGCCGTTTCGGTAAAGCGCAGTGGCTTAAACCATATTGTCTGGAAGTTTTGCAAAACCTGCCGAAACAAGGTATTACCAATATAGAAGTCATCTGTCCCGGCTTTGCTGTTGACTGTCTGGAAACTTTGGAAGAAATTGCCATAACCAATCAGAAAATTTTTAGAGACGCCGGTGGAAAAAACTATACTTATATTCCTGCCCTGAATGATAGTGATAGCCATGTTGAGGTAATATACGATCTAATATAAACCGTCCGCAAATCGCGCGACCCATAAAAATATCCTGGGGGGAGGACAACATGCAACAAACTGTCTTGGAAAGCTGGAATAACTCGTGGCCTGTAGCTAAATCAAGCCAAGCATTAACCACCGGCCAAACCGTAATAGATCAGGCAACGTTTAATAGCATTGAAGTGGATGAACTGTTTGACACCATGAATTATGCCGCCACTATTGCCGGACAATCGGTATTATATCGATCATTGACACATCCTTTGGATAATTTGGAAGACATCAACGCCAAACATGACGCCATAAGGGAAATTTTGGATGCCCCCGGTGTACGCGACAATGTGGAAAATATTGTAGCGAATGCCGCCATAAAGGAAAACCGCCTGCATTTGTTATTGTTTGGGGAGTTTTTAGGCTCTTTTGGCACTGCCCGCGAACAAAACCAGATAGAAGGATACGGTTATAAGCAATACCGAAGAGGCGTGGACAGCGTATTAAGCCTGGTAGACGCGATTCAAAGCTCTGAAACGCCAAAAAGCAGTTATTTGCGTAGCATTTTTGAAAAAATCCTGGCTTTTACCCAAAGCAACGAATATTCGCTGATGATAGGGCCGGTTTATAACAGCGAAAAAGGCCTGCAAAGCAAACTCGAGCGTCTTAATTCTCTGTCACCCGCCACAATTTTCCGCCCTAATCTTTTTAAGCCGTTGTTAATCGCTATTTGTTTTGCCGCCTTTTGGGGCTTAATGCAAATTTTCCCAGCCGATTTCTTTAATTTCAGCAAAGACGGCATTGCGGTAGGTTCCGTGTTTTTTCTACCCTTAATGCTAGTGTATATCCCTGTTGTAGGGGGGTATGACCGTGATCACTGTATTATTCCATTACGGGAAATCTATCAAAATTCACCAGCACTCGGCCAGCTTTTAGACGGCCTGGGGCAGCTTGACGAATTATTGTCTTTCATCAAGTATGCGGAAAACTTCGGCAGCGATACAGTCCTGCCTAGTTTGCATAACAGTGAAAAACACCATATGAATTTAATTGCCGCTAAAAATCCGGTTCTGGCACATCAAAATAGCAGCTTTGTCGAAAATGATTTTACCATAGACGATGAACGCTTAATTTGCATCACCGGTCCTAACAGTGGCGGTAAGACTGCATTTTGTAAAACCGCCACCCAAATTCAGTTGCTGGCTCAAATTGGCTGCTTTGTAACGGCAAAAGCGGCAACTTTAAGCATCGCTGACCGGATTTTCTATCAAGCGCCTGAGATCAGCCATCTTGATGACGGCGAAGGCCGCTTCGGTACGGAATTGAAACGCACTCGCGATATCTTTCTGGCCAGTACTTCAAAAAGCCTGGTTGTACTTGACGAAATGGCAGAAGGAACTACCTTTGAAGAGAAAATGCAGTCTTCTATTGATGTTCTGGATGGCTTTTACCGAAAAGCCAACAGTACCATTTTAATTACTCATAACCACCAACTGGTAGATGTTTTTGTGGATAGAAATATAGCTGTCGCCAAACAAGTTGAATTTGCCAATGACTTGCCAACTTTTAAATTGATACCTGGAATTTCCAGAGTAAGTCATGCTGACCGGGTGGCAAAAAAAATAGGCTTTTCAAAACAAGACATAGATAAATATTTGGCGCAATCCGCATGAAAATCGGCACACCTTACAGTCCAAACGCCACCAAAGCTTTATTGCTGGGTAGTGGGGAGTTAGGCAAGGAAATCGCGATTTCCTTGCAGCGCTACGGCGTTGAAGTGATTGCGGTAGACCGTTACGCCAATGCGCCCGCCATGCAGCTGGCTCATCGCAGTTATGTGATAGATATGACGGATGCTTCTGCAATGAAAAGTTTGATTGAAGCCGAACAGCCAAGCTTCATCATTCCTGAGCTGGAAGCCATTGCCACAGAGGCATTAGCCGAAATTGAAGCATCCGGAAAAATCAAAGTGGTGCCCAATGCCCGGGCAATCAGGCTTACCATGAATAGGGAAGGCATACGTCAACTGGCTGCTGAAGAACTAAAATTACCAACCTCCAATTACGCATTTGTTGAAACTTTTGAACAGTTATCCACAGCGGTGGAAAACGGCATTGGTTATCCGTGTTTTATCAAGCCAACCATGTCTTCTTCCGGCAAAGGCCAATCCATGGTTAAAAATCCGGAACAATTGCTTCAGGCTTGGGATTATGCAAAATCGGCCGGCCGCACCGATACAGGTAAAGTTATAGTTGAATCTAAAATCGAGTTTGATTTTGAGATTACTTTGCTTACTGTTAGGGCCTTGAACGCTAACGCTGAAATTGAGACTTATTTTTGTCAGCCGATTGGACACAGACAGGAGAATGGTGATTACCGGGAAAGTTGGCAACCCCATCATATGACTGAAAAAGCCATTAGCCTTTCTCAACAAATTGCCGCTAAAGTCACAACTGCTCTGGGAGGATTAGGCCTATTCGGAGTAGAGTTGTTTGTTAAAGGCGATCAGGTTTGGTTTAGCGAAGTCAGCCCCAGACCTCATGATACCGGCATGGTAACCTTGCTTAGTCAGCAACAAAATGAATTTGATCTGCATGTAAGAGCAATACTTGGGCTACCGGTTTCCACCGAGCTGGATAAAATCTCTGCCAGCGCTGTTATTCTTAGCCACATTGACAGCAAAAATATTGAGTATATCGGTCTAGAGAAAGCTTTGGCGGAACCTGGTACTGAAATCCGCTTTTTCGGCAAACCCGAAGCGTTCGTTTCCAGAAGAATGGGCGTAGCCTTAGCCACTGCAAATAATGTTGCAGATGCGCGAGCAAAAGCTGTCAAATCTGCTAATCTAATTTCTATCAGGGCTGTAAGTTAAATCTTTTGGGACGTCCAACATGAAACCAATTATGCTAGGTTTGCTGTTGATTAGTTCCGGTCTCGTTTCGGCGGATATATTTAAATATGTTGCTCCCGATGGTCGAATTTATTATACCGATGCACCGAAAAAAGGCTTCGATTATAGATTGATCATCCGGACCAGACCCCGGACTTATGTCAAAGACTTGAAATTCATGTCCGGTAACAAAGCAAAGTTTGCGGAAATGATTGCCAAAGCGGCAGCCAAGCATCAAATGGATCCAAAATTGTTACATGCGGTTATTCAGGCGGAATCCGCTTACAATCCCAGTGCGGTTTCTTCTGCGGGGGCTGTCGGCTTAATGCAACTAATGCCGGATACCGCAAGACGTTATGGCGTCACAGACCGCCTGAACGCCGAACAAAATATTGATGGCGGTACACGGTATCTAAAGGATTTATTAGCAATGTTTAATTCAAATCTAAAATTGGCAGTGGCTGGCTATAATGCCGGAGAAGGTGCAGTAATGAAATATAACAACACTATTCCGCCTTTTCCGGAAACCCAGAATTATGTTCATCAGGTTTTGTCACTATATGGTAAGGGATAATGGATAAACCAGTTACAATTTCGGAGTTGTTAGTAGGAGCAAATCAATTATTTTCGTTACCGGATATCTATTTTCAACTTAACGAAATGTTACGCGATCCACGGTTTTCTGCTGCGGACTTCGGCAAGGTAATTGCCAAAGATCCCGCTTTAAGCGCCAGACTACTGCGTATGGTTAACAGCCCGTTTTATGAATTTCAATCCAAAATCGACACTATATCCAGAGCTATTACTGTAGTAGGCTTTGATGAGTTATACAATTTAATTATTGCTACTTGCGTAGTAGACCAATTTGACAAAATTCCCTGTGAACTAGTTGACATGACCTCCTTCTGGGTGCACAGCGTGCATTGCGCCGTTGTAGCCAGATTACTGGCAAAACAAAGTTCAATTCTGCAAAGCGAACGGTTATTTTTAATTGGTTTATTGCATGATATTGGTTCATTGGTGCTTTACCGGAAAATGCCTGATAAGTCCCGGGAAGTTCTGCTGGCTGCAGACAATGACAGAAGATTATTGGCAGATTTTGAAAAGGAAATAATAGGCTTTACCCACGCAGAAGTGTCCAGCCAACTGATTAAAAGCTGGGATCTCCCGGAGTCTTTATACGAGCCCATAGCCTGGTATTTAAATCCGGATTTTGCAATGTCTCATCAATTGGAAACCAATTTACTGCATATTGCCACACAGCTAGTCAATAATACCGAACGTGGCGTACCCGTTGAACAAGCTGTGAATGAAATCGCGGAATCCGTGCTGTCAACTGTCAATCTAACTCAGGAACAACTCATAGCTGTCATGCAACTTGCTTCCTCGGAGTTTTTGGAGGTATTTGATTTAGTTTCACCCAGCAAGACGGTTGTCGTTCAGTGTTAGCGCGCCAATTCAGTTTAGGTTATAAACTTGGTTGCCAATAAATTATTCAAATAATCGATACGCCGAATTTTGCCAGAATATCTATCAACTTAATCAGAGGCAAACCTATCAGGGCATTAGGGTCTGAAACATCCATTCCGGAAAAAAGGGCTATCCCTAATCCTTCCGATTTAAAACTGCCGGCACAATCAAATGGCTTTTCCAGATCGACATAATGTCGGATCTGCTCATTAGTCAACGTTCTAAATTGCACGGAGCAAATATCAATATCGCTTAAACACACTCCGCTCATAGAATTTAAAACACATACCCCCGTATAAAATCGTACGACCTGCCCTGACTGAACTTTAAGCTGTTCAATAGCCTTGCTTCTGTCTCCAGGCTTTGTTAAAACATCTTTGCCACAAACTGCAACCTGATCAGAACCGATAATCAAATGATTGGGGTAAGATAAGCCAACTGCTTCCGCTTTGGCCTTGGATAATCGAAGAACTAAATCTTCCGCTGATTCGCCAATAATGGCAGTTTCATCAACTTTACTATTGCAGCTAACAAAATCCAGTTTCAATTTTTGTAACAATTCAGCTCGGTAACGGGAACCGGAAGCCAGGACAATAGCAGACATAGGATAAAACTTTAAGTGGAGCTTAGGAATTAAACAGCGACGATTTCACAACCCACCATAACAAATGCAACTTTGCCGATAAACTACCCCTTAATGATAACAAACCGTAAAAACTTTCGCATGGCTTTTAGCTGGAAAGCCATGGCAACATCCGATGCTTGATTTATACTTAGTATAATTAACGCTTGCAGAACTCACATATGGCAAGCTAAAACATTCATATACCTAAAATTCTTACCAAATGACCAATTCTGCTGATTCCGCTTTATTAAACCTATTGACTGAAGCAACTCAGCTTGCCAGTGATTTGATTTTAAAGTTGAAGGAAAATGCTGAAATCTTGACTGTTGAAGAAGCCACTCCGCCGGCAGATTTAGTTGAAACTCAGAACAAATTTCTAACTCGCCTGAATCAGATTCTTGAACAAACCAGCAAGGATGTTTCCTTATTGGGGAAAACTGAAGTATCACTAGCTTTCAATACCCTAAATGCACTTATTGCCGATATTAGAATTGCCC
>CAVUMJ010000106.1:0-5359 GCA_963741375.1 uncultured Pseudomonadota bacterium | reverse complement strand
TGGCGGAGGCGGCGGAAAATAGCTTTGCGCACAAGCAGGGGTTGTACAGGGCGGTGGCAGTGCATATGCGGCCATTCCTGGAAAAAACAGGACGCATGATAAACTAACTAAAGTCGCTTTTTTCATAATACACCTCGCTTACTTACTTCGTGTTTGCAGATAGGATAAATGAAAACGTTTTTTATTTTTTTCTGAAATGTGTTATACATCAAATAATTTTTTTTATATTGATCTGGGTCAAGATAACGAAATAGTTAACACGTTAATCAGAAAATATGTTACCCGATTTAGAACAGCAGGTTTGATACTCGAAACCGGTAAGGAAAAAGGCGTTTCCTTTTGGGAGATTTCCTAACATTCAGATAGAGGAAGTGTTTCTTAGTGATGGTGCTTATCAATTATTGGTATCATGGTTTTTTCTACAATATAGGATTACGCCATGACACCAAAATACGCAATTTTACAGCTTGCCGGACTTAGAAATAATACCGACGGCAATCTTGATCAGGACGAATGTAATGCAAGAAGCAGGCTTGAAATTAAAGCCATAGCGCTATGCGCAAATGACGCAATGATTGTGAAACTCGGCGAATATTGCTGGCTATTTCCTTTACCCATATCCCTGCCTCCTCTTTCCGCTTTAATAGATTTTGCTCATATATCGAAACTTGAATATCGCGTAGCGTATCTTGATGATCTCCAATGGCTTGAGTTTAATAAAAAGTAAATCCTTTTTTATTAGAACCCATCAATAATCCGCAAACTTCTCAACAGCCTTACTACCTTGCCAGTAACCGCAGCGGTTGCGTGAAGACGATTTTTTAGCGCAACGGTTGGTTATGTCAGCAAAGATTTCACCAGTTGACATACGGCGGGCAACCCTCTGGCTTATCTTTTAAAATCAGGCTTATCCTTGTTTTGGACCAGCACAATCACTCATTGGATAATGGATAAGCGTTTCTATTATTTGTATCGTAGGGATTACTGTGACGACTTTAAGGTACTTCAAAATATCCATTTTAAATTTAGCGGCGCCAAGGCCAAAATATTCTTCCTTGTTCATGATATCTTCTTCTGCATCGTCTTCTTGGATGTCTATCTATGAAATTGTTTAAGCGTGCTCGTATTCGCTACATTCTGCAACATCATGCGATCAATCATGGTTTGTGGGTGGAGATTGCCGCTCATTTAAGTCTGTTTCAAGGTATGACTGCTGTAGAGAAAGCCCATTTACGGGAACTGACGACCTTGTTTTTGCATGAAAAAAACTTTATCGGCGCCCAAGGTTTTCACCTAAATGACTTCATGCAGGCGAGTATTGCAGTACAAGCTTGCATCTGCATATTGGGAATAGGTTTGAATTGTTTGTCGGGATGGACAGACATCATTGTGTACCCTGGGCCTTTTCGTGTGAGTCGAGATGTGACAGATGCAGCCGGTGTCGTTCATCATCAAGACCACATCTTGATCGGTGAGTCGTGGTTGCGAGGTCCTGTGGTGCTATCATGGGCTGACGTTGAACAAGACATGCAGCAAAGCCTTAATGGTCGTAACGTAGTGATACATGAAATGGCCCATAAACTGGATGCGTTGAACGGAGTCTCCAATGGCTATCCACCATTGCATTACGGAATGTCTGTACCTGAATGGACGACAGTCATGAGCCAAGCTTATGAAAGTTTGATCCGTAGGCTAGAGCTTGAAGATGACATTGGTTTAGACCCTTATGCAGCTACCAGTCCTGCCGAGTTTTTTGCAGTAATCAGTGAATATTTTTTCTGTCAACCGGAACAATTGAATAAACAGTTCCCCAAGGTCTATCGGCAATTGCAGCTTTATTATCGTCAGGATCCCGTGGGTTGTAAATGCCAGTCAAAACCCGCGTAAAAATGCTGGAAAACGCAAAAAATTTCCCGCACTCACAAATTTTCTGAACTCAAAAATCCTTTCGATTGAGACAATCGATAGATCAGCTGATTGACCGGAAGCAGCTATTGCTAAATTTGGCAAAAGGCTGAAAGATGCGGTAAAACGTCACTTAAGGATCTTGCCATGAAAATAGCTTAACAGAAATTACAGAAATGTTGGAATGTTAGAACAGAACCTGTGTCAGCTATTTGCTGCTGATTAATCAAGCTTAACGAAGCTTTGCGTGATTATATTTTTAACCGGCGCAAGACCTTCTAATGTCCAAGAAATGCAATGGAGTCAGTTAAACTTTGATCGGGCGGAATGGCGCATACCCACGACAAAAAACGGTGAGCCGCAAACCGTCACCTTAACCGCCAAAGCCATTGAAATTTTGCGCTTACAGCAAGATAATGGTATTTCCTGAAACAAGCGCTATTGGTCACGCAGTTGAGTCTAAGAAAGCTTGGCGGCGCGTATTGAATCGTGCCGGAATTGATAGCTTAAGAATCCATAATTTACGGCGCACTCTTGGTAGTTGGCAGGCCAAAACAGGCGCGTCATTGGCAATATGGGTAAATCCATTAATCATAAATCTCACAGTACCACGGCGATTTATGCCAGACTGGATTTAGATCCGGACAGGGAATCAGTAAGCCGCGCTACCGGCGCAATGTTGGCCGCTGTAGGTTTTAAAACCCACTATGGAAGTTTTACAGATTAAACAAGAGAGGTTAAAGCTATGACTATCAACTACCGCGAAATTATTACCATAGAGCCAGGCAAGCGTAGCGGCAAACCTTGTATCAGAGGGCTTAGGATCACAGTAGATGACATTCTTGATTGCTTTGCTGCCGGCATGACAGAGCAAGAAGTCTTGGAAGATTACGACTATCTGACCCAAGATGACATCAGGGCTTGCTTTGCTTATGCAGTCGACAGGGAGCGCCATAGCCGTGTAATTGCCGGATGAAACTTTTATTTGACGAAAACCTTTCGCCAAACATGGTGGCTGCTCTGGCTGATGTATTTCCTGATTCAGCGCATGTTGATCGGATTGGTCTAAGTGGCGGTTCGGATGATAACGTTTGGATTTATGCTAAAGATAAAGGTTATATGCTGGTGAGCAAAGATTCTGATTTTTATGAAAAGAGCATACTTTACGGACATCCACCCAAGGTTATTTGGATTAAGCGGGGTAATTGCACGAACCGCCAAATTCAATTGTTACTTAGAAATAAACTTGTGGTTGGTAAAAGCCGAATTTTATCAAAATCCGGAAGTTTCATTTATTAGCAAAACTCTAGTGATTAACACCGAGGATGCAAAACGCATTTTTGAGATTATCAAAGCCTTTCCTGAACAATAGGCGGCTGAGGTTCTGGATTTAGCGTATAAAAAGGTTAGGGTAATTTAATTCAAGTAGTCCAAAAAAATAATTTAACTCGACCCCTTATCCCCAACATAATTCCACTTAAACAAGCAAAAGGTTAAAGACATGCAAACATTACAGATTAGTGACCAAGCCGCTCAGCAATTGCAAAGTTTGGCCGCACAGGAACAGATAAGCAGTTGTGATTTAATCGAGAAACTAATAGCAAAGCATAGCGAAAAACTGACCAAACAACGCGAATTGAGCGAATTCTTCAAGCCTTATCAGAAAGACCTGACAGGCTTTAAGTTTGATCGGAATGAGGCCAATGAGAGATAGTTTCATTGATACCAATGTTGTGATTTACAGATTGGGACAGCAGGGCATCAAGCAAGCAAAAGCCATTGAATTGTTAGCAAGTAAGCCAGTTATGTCTATTCAGGTTTGAGTGAAACCGCCAATATCATGAGGAGAAAGTTGAGCTATGACGGCGCTTCAATCAGTGCTGTAATTGATCGCCTTAGCCAGACATGCAGTAGCCTTCAACCTTTGACATTGAGTACGCTTACTGCTGCTCTTGGTATTTCCGGCAGGTATGGATTTTCGCATTACGACAGCTTGATTGTGGCGGCGGCATTGCAAGGGAATTGCACTACGCTATTTTCCGAGGACATGCAGCACGGTCAAACAATTGACGAGCGCTTGGTCATTGTTAATCCGTTTTTATGAAATTCTATTTTTTGACATTACTTCTCAGAAATGCCGGAAGTTGCGATTTACGCTAAATATAAACTGTGTGAGCATTTAGCCGGGTATGTTGATCGCCTGTCAGCGCTTCGGGCCGTTGGGGAAGAATCCGACAGCTACGATTTAGCTACGGGCAATAAAAAAGGGTTTAGTCATTTCTAACTAAACCCTTGATTTATATGGAGCTGGTGATGGGACTCGAACCCGCGACCGGCTGATTACAAATTTGAAGGCCCGCTGTTTTCTGCTGATTACTCAACCTTAATGAAGCTTTACAAATCAATACATTAAGCCTATCATAAGCTTAACGGTGCTACACCAAAAACGCTAATTTTTAACCGAAATCGTAGCACCAGCGTAGCACCAGAAAACGAGGGCATGATATGGAAACGCATTTCAGCTTTACCAAGCCGCAGCTTGAAGCGCTGGCAGAACCCGCACCCGGCGAACGTGTCATTTATCACGATACTCATAAGGATGCAGCTGGACTGCAATTAAGGGTTACTCGCACGAACAAAACATTTTTTATTCAAAAGCGCGTTGATGGAAAACCGGAGCGCGTAACCATCGGCCAGTTTCCGGATATGTCGATTGAAAACGCCAGAAAGGAAGCGGCGCGTCTCAAAGGTTTGATAGCTGGCGGCATTAACCCCAATTCCGACGCTAGGGCATTAAAATCAGAAACAACTTTACAAGAACTTTTTGATAATTTTCTGATTAACCGTCGCACCAAGCGCGGAGCTTTCCTTTCAGAAAAAACTAAGCGTAGTTACCGCTATGATTTCGGGCTTTACCTGTCAAGATGGAGCAAGCGCAAACTTTCACAATTCAAAGATACCGACTTCGGTAACCTTCATACCGAAATTGGCAAAGACCACCCCACCACGGCGAACCGTGTTATTGCTATGGCGTCTAGTCTGTTTGGTTATGCTGCTGATAAAAAGCTGTTTAAAGGAGCAAATCCGGCGCATGGTATTAAGAAATTTCCAGAAAACCCACGTGACCGGTTTTTACAATCTGATGAATTGCCGGCGTTTTTTAGAGCGCTGGCCGAAGAATCTAACGATACTTTACGCGATTATTTTTTTATATCACTGCTGACCGGTGCAAGACGTTCCAATGTTCAGGAAATGCAATGGTCACAAATTAGTTTTGACCGGGCGGAATGGCGCATACCAACAACCAAAAACGGCGAGCCGCAAACCGTCACCTTGACCGCCGAAGCTATGGAAATATTGCGCTTAAGACAGGGTAATGGTTCAGTTTGGGTATTTCCAGGAACCGGTGAAACCGGTCACATAGTTGAGCCAAAGAAGGGTTGGCGGCGCGTAT
>CAVUMJ010000105.1:0-3993 GCA_963741375.1 uncultured Pseudomonadota bacterium | reverse complement strand
ATCCAACACTTTGGTAATTTTCATTAATCAATTGCGTATGAAGATCGGGGTGATGTTCGGTAATCCTGAAACCACCACCGGCGGCAACGCCTTAAAGTTTTATTCCTCGGTTCGGCTGGATATCCGCCGCATCGGCTCCATCAAAAAAGGCGATGAGGTAATAGGTAATGAAACGCGGGTCAAAGTGGTTAAAAATAAAGTTGCGCCGCCATTCAAACAGGCTGATTTCGAAATTCTGTACGGGGAAGGGGTGTCTTTTTTTGGCGAGCTGGTAGATCTTGGCGTGGAATTTGGTTTCCTGCAAAAATCCGGCGCCTGGTACAGTTATCAAAACGACAAAATCGGTCAAGGCAAAGACAATGCCAAACAGTATTTAAAAGATAATCCGGAAAAAGCCCGCGTTCTCGAAGCCGCCATTCGGGAAAAGGCTTTCGCCAGTCGTCATATTGCCGCTGTAGAACATCATGAAGATGATAGCGAGTTTGCAGACGTCGACTGAACGCCGGCAGAACATTGAGCAAATCTGTTTACGTTTGTTATCTATCAGAGAACATAGCCGGCAGGAGCTTCGTCAAAAACTTGCGGTTAGGGGTTATAGTACTGAAGAGGTAGAGCCGGTCATCAATGAAATTTCAGAACGCAACTGGCAGAACGATGAGCGCTATGCGGAATTGTTTGTCAGACAACGTATTGAAAAAGGCTATGGGCCGGTGAGGATTCGTTATGAATTGCAGCAAAGAGGCATCCGGGAATTCGATATAGATGCACTGGCTGATGAAAATTATAATGGCTGGATTAATTCATTAAAAGCTGTCTATCTTAAAAAATACGACAACCAAACCGGGTTGAACCAAACTGTATGGTTGAAGCGTTCAAAATTTTTACAGCAGCGCGGTTTTTATACGGATACTATAAAACAATTATTTAACGAACTAAAAATTAAATGCCAACCATGTAACAATGAGTGATTTAAGCAGTATTGCCATTGTTACTTTGACCTGGGACTGTTGCGTAAAACTTTCCATACTCATTAAGCAAATAGAACTTAATACTTAAGCATGATGAAAAAAATGACCAGCGCGGAACTGCGAACCGCTTTTCTGAATTATTTTAGCCAGCAAAATCACGCCATCCTGCCGTCCAGTTCATTGGTGCCAGGCAACGATCCGACATTATTATTTACTAATGCCGGCATGGTGCAATTTAAAGATGTGTTTTTAGGGCGCGAAAAACTGGAATGTCAAAGAGCGGCCACCAGTCAGCGTTGTGTCCGGGCCGGGGGCAAGCACAATGATCTGGAAAATGTCGGATATACCGCCAGGCATCATACTTTTTTTGAAATGCTGGGTAACTTTAGTTTTGGCGATTATTTTAAAAAAGAAGCCATTTTTTATGCCTGGGATTTTTTAACCAATGTGATTGGCCTGCCGGCTGAGAAACTTTGGGTAACCGTTTTTAACGAAGATTCGGAAGCTGAAAAAATCTGGCTTGAAGATATGAAAATCGATCCGGCGCGTTTTTCACGTATCGGCGCCAAAGATAATTTCTGGTCTATGGGTGATGTCGGGCCTTGCGGACCATGCAGCGAAATTTTTTATGATCATGGCGAATCAATTCCAGGCGGCCCGCCCGGCAGCCCTGAAGAAGACGGTGATCGCTATATAGAAATCTGGAATCTGGTTTTCATGCAGTTTAACCGCGACAAAGACGGTACGCTAACCCCATTGCCTGCGCCTTCTGTTGACACAGGCATGGGACTGGAGCGTTTGGCGGCAATTTTGCAAGGCGTGCACAGTAATTACGAGATTGATATTTTTCAAAACATTTTGAAAGTAGCTGCAAAACTTGCCCATACTGATGATTTGAATAACAGCTCGTTGCGGGTCATCGCCGATCATATTCGCTCTTGCTCGTTTTTGATCGCCGACGATGTCCTGCCATCAAATGAAGGCAGAGGCTATGTGCTGCGCCGTATTATACGCAGGGCAATCCGTCATGGTTACAGATTGGGTATCCAGGACACTTTTTTCTATCAACTGGTGGCGCCTTTGGTTGCCGAAATGGGCCAAGCTTACCCGGAATTGGCTCAGGCTCAAGAGCAAATAGAAAAAGTACTTAAAAAGGAAGAAGAACGGTTTGCCGAAACGCTGGGGCAGGGCATGAAAATTCTGGAAACCTGCGCCGCCAAACTGGAAAGCGATGTGATTCCTGGTGACGTGGTCTTCCTGCTTTATGACACCTATGGTTTTCCGGTCGATTTAACTGCCGATTTTGCAAGAGAAAATAATCTGAATGTCGATTATGACGGCTTTGAAGTTGAAATGACCGCTCAACGTGAACGCGCCCGCGCAGGCGGCAGTTTTGCGGCTGATTATGATCAGGACATTAAACACGATAGTTACACTGAATTTACCGGTTACTCACATCTTCAGGACACAGTAGAGGTTTTGGGGCTGTTTAAACAAGGCGAGGCGGTGGATAGCCTTAACTCCGGAGACGAAGGCGTGGTGATTCTAAATCAAACGCCTTTCTATGCGGAATCAGGCGGTCAGGTTGGTGATCAGGGCCGTATAGAGTGGGATGGCAACGTGTTTGAGGTGGCCGACACCCAAAAGCAGGGCGGACAACTGTTTTTACATAAAGGGAAAGTTTTGAATGGTACGCTTAAAGTTGGCCAGAAATGCCAAGTTTATGTCAACAGCATAATGCGTCAGGCAACAGAAGCCAATCACTCCGCCACACATTTAATGCATGCGGCTTTGCAACAGATTTTAGGCAAACATGTGGCGCAAAAAGGCTCCATGGTTAACTCGGAACGTTTGAGGTTTGACTTTTCGCATTTCGAGCCCATCGGCGCTGCGGAAATATCAGCCATTGAAAATCTGGTTAATGCGCAGATACGCCTTAACAGTCCGGTTAAAGCTGAAATTATGAATAAGGACGAAGCGGTCAAACTTGGGGCCATGGCCTTGTTTGGTGAAAAATATGGCGAGGAAGTCAGGGTTTTGAAAATTGGCGAGTTTTCAACTGAATTATGCGGCGGCACTCATGTGGACAGAGCTGGTGATATCGGTTTATTTAAAATTGTCAGTGAATCAGGGGTGGCGGCGGGAGTCAGGCGCATTGAGGCTATAACCGGCAAAGCGGCGTTCGAATGGCTGGAACAACGTGAAACCGCCTTGTTAAATATTGCCAATTTACTCAAAACCTCGCCGGATAAAGCCGGCGACAAGGTTTTGCAATTACTGGATAAAAACCGTAGTCTTGAAAAAGAGCTTGAAAAACTCAAATCTAAACTGGCCAGTTCGGCAGGTGACGAACTTTCCAGTCAAGCGATTGATGTAAAAGGCGTCAAGGTCTTAGCTGTTAAAATCAACGATGTTGATCCTAAAGCTTTGAGAGACCTTGCGGATCAGCTTAAAAACAAATTAGGCAACGCGGCATTAGTGTTGGCGGCTGTCAGCGGCGATAAAGTCAGCCTGATCGCCAGTGTATCTAAAGATAGCATGGATAGAGTCAAAGCCGGTGAACTGGTTAATTTTGTAGCCATGCAGGTAGGCGGAAAAGGCGGTGGACGTCCGGATATGGCGCAGGCCGGGGGGACAGATCCTTCCGGTTTGGCGGCCGCATTACTGAAAGTGCCTGAATGGATTGAGGAAAAACTGAATTAAGGTATGGTAGAAATCGATAGTATACACTTTTAAACAGAGCCGTTTGGTGGCTGGTGGTTAAACGAAGAGATTTTTTTTGACCATTCAGCGCGGTGTTCCGGCACACTGAAATGTAATACCCTAACTCAATAATTTATAGCCGATTAAGGTAAAAAATGGCATTGTACGTTTATAAATTTGGTGGAACTTCCGTTGGCACCACTGAAAGAATTAAAGCTGTCGCAGAAAAAGTCAAAAAAGTCCATGATGCGGGCAATCAAATTGTAGTGGTCGTTTCAGCCATGAGTGGTGAAACCAATCGGCTGGTCTCGCTTGCCAAGGA